>CAMBDN010000010.1 GCA_945865355.1 Legionella genomosp. 1 | reverse complement strand
TGGTCCACACGGCCGAGGAAAACAAGCAAACGAGTAAGGAAAGTTTAATTTTTTTCATAATATCCTGTCTGTGGATTTGGAGCCCAACAAACCATTTGGCCCGATTGCCCTTTTATTTACCACGGCTTCTCGTTAGGAGTTTGGCACGCTCTACTTCATCGTTGGCTATAACACAATATTCAACTGAGATCATTGATGGATGAGCAATGATTGTTTCTTTTTCTGTACGTGATAATTTTTTGATTTGGCGTTCTATTCTCATGGCTAACATTTTATCACCATTGATTTTCCAACATTGGGCAATACACAATGGTTTGAAGCTGCGGGTATACTTGCATTTAGCAGTGCCGTTAACATGCGCATTATAACGCTTCGCAAGATCATTGGTATATCCAGTGTAATAGCTGTTATTTTCGCAATGTAATATATATACCCAATAGCATTGCTTATCCATACGGCTTGCTCTTACTTTTGCTCTTGTTCTAATGAACATTGAATGGATGGACGGTCATGTAGCGTTTTAAAATAGCGATCTAGATGAGTCCACAATTTTAAATCCAATTTAAAATAAGTGGCCCAGCGCAACATTACAAATAGATAAGCGTCAGGTAAGGTGAAGTCCTTTCCTAGTAAATAAGTGCGGTCTTGAAGGTGGTTGTTTACATACGTTAATTTCTTATTGATCTGCGGAAAAAATATTGTTTCTTTCATTTCTTCAGTGATTAATGGATTAAAAAGAACACCGATACCTTTGTGTAATTCAGTTGCAATGTAATTGAGCCATTCTAGCGTTTGATATCGTTTAAAATCAGATATTGGAGGCAGTAGTTGGGTTGCCTTAGAGAAATCAGCAAGATATTGCAAAATAACCGCATTTTCGGTGAGAATTTCCCCATTATCTAACTCTAACGTCGGGACTGCACCTTTGGGATTGATGCTAAAAAAGTCATTGCCAGTCTGTGTTTCTTTGGTCATTAAATTAACTGACACAAATTCTGGTTGTAGGCCAAGCTCATTAATAATAATCCGAGGGACTAAGGAGCAGGCACTAGGTGTATAATATAATTTCATGGTAAACCCTTTTCTATAGAATGATACCTAACATTTATAATAAAGTATTGCACATTGAAATTGAAGGAACTTCGCAACGACCTGGGAATTACTTAGGATGGTGGTTCGGGTTTTAAGGGATGGGTAAACTATCACGCAATCTCTAATAACCAGAGACGCGTGAGTGCATTTCTTGAGACTCGAATTGGATACGAAGGATAACGTTCGGAGAACAATAATATGTCTGTTTCTCGATTATTAAATGGACTCAATCAGTTGTACAATCGTCTGTTATATGATCGGTTACATGAAAGGAATTGTCGTTCAAAAGTTACTGAATTGAGGTTGAGGTTGCGCCAAACACAAGACATTATAAAGCAGTTTAAAAAAAATCAAGAGGCTCTCTACTATTCAAAAGAAATGTTTCAGGAAATAAATAATAAAAAATTGCGCGCATTATTGCATCACGCAAAATCAAAATCCCCATGGTATAAAAAAACGCTAGCGAAAATCAACATTGAAGACTTCACCAGAGAGCGATTAAGCGAACTTCCTACTATAAATAAAACGATTTTAATGGAGAATTGGGATGCATTTGTCACCAATCCCAAGCTTTCATTAAAACTGGTTGCTTTTGAAAATGGTGAACGAATTAAAACAAAGTGCTTTTCAACATCTTAGAACATTAGGAAATACGTTAGTTAAATGGAGGGTGGGCGTCGATAGAATGCTTCGTTTTACGAAGAACAATGGAATTACTGAAGGGCTTCATAAAAGATGAAATTGATTCAAAGAAGAGCTTATGTATTTAGAAACTTTGAAAATTACAGAATAAGGGTTAGAGTGCTATGTGCTTGAGAAAGTGCCCCCGCAATTGGGAAAGATCCCTTTATTTGAGTGCCCCGTAATTGGGAAAGAGCCCTAATTTTTTGTGTGACAATTTAGATGGTGCGCCCGGAAGGATTCGAACCTCCGACCCTCTGGTTCGTAGCCAGATACTCTATCCAACTGAGCTACGGGCGCATTTTTAACTGGCGGAGAGGGAGGGATTCGAACCCTCGATGGACTTTTGTCCCATACTCCCTTAGCAGGGGAGCGCCTTCGACCACTCGGCCACCTCTCCAGTCAATGGTCACGAAGTATATCAGGTATTCTTATGTCGTCAACTCTAGTTGGATATTATTGTTAACTAATCGTGTTTATCATCCTAAGTATGAGCCTGGAACGATAAAATGTGTATTTTCCTGCTTGAGTAGGACAATATTTGTTCTTCTAATACGATTCAGTGTAGATGCACCGGTATAAAAAATAATTGTTTCTGAGGTTTCCAAAAGTTGAATATTGCTGTTATCTTTACTTCTACAAAATCGTTACATTCACCCGACAAATCTTAGGAAAAAGACAATTTTTATCTGAAATGTGTCAAGTGTGGTTATTAAACTATATTACACAATTTGAAAAATAATTATAAAAACCATTGCTAGTATAATGGCAAATACAGGAGGTGAGATGAAGCATAAGTCTAATTTGAGCGGAAAAGAGGTGTATGTTGTTGACGGTAGTCGGACCCCTTTTCTAAAAGCCAAAGGCATTGGTCCCTTTACGGGGTCAGACTTGGCTGTTGCTGCTGGTCAATCTTTGTTGAATCGCCAGCCTTTCTCACCCACTGATTTGGATGAAGTGATTATTGGCTCTGCTATGCCAGGCCCTGATGAGGCCAATATAGCCCGTGTCGTCGCATTGAGGCTCGGTTGCGGTAATAGTGTTCCTGCGTTTACTGTAATGCGAAACTGCGCTTCAGGTATGCAAGCAATAGACAATGCAGCCATGCAAATTGCAAGTGGGCGCAGTGAGCTTGTCCTTGCGGGTGGTACGGATGCTATGAGCCATGCACCTTTATTATTTAATCAACAAATGGTTGAGTGGTTATCACGTTGGTTTGTAGCAAAATCTGTCGGACAGCGTGTGGGATTGTTGACCCAATTTAGACCATCTTACCTTGCTCCTGTTATCGCTTTACTCCGTGGTTTGACTGATCCAATTGTTGGTTTAAACATGGGTGAAACAGCCGAAAAAGTAGCGTTTCGCTTCAATATTACCAGAGAGAAAATGGATGCTTTTGCTTGTGAAAGCCATCATCGCTTGGCAGCAGCTTATGCTGAAAATCGTATGAATGAAGTCGTACCCATTATTGATAGTAAAGGACGAGTCTATGAGCAGGACAACGGTATTCGTACCGATTCGTCGCTAGAAAAGCTAGCCAAATTAAAGCCGTTTTTTGATAAGAAATATGGAATGGTAACCGCTGCTAATAGTTCACAAATTACTGACGGCGCTTGTTTGCTTCTATTAGCGAGTGCAGCGGCAGTTGAAAAGTACGGATTAAATGTTATGGGTCGTATTGTTGATTCTCAATGGGCGGCACTTGACCCTTCGCAAATGGGTTTAGGGCCTGTGCATGCTGCTACACCAATTATGCAACGCCACCAATTAAAACCGAGTGATTTGGATTGCTGGGAAATTAACGAGGCTTTTGCAGCGCAAGTATTAGGTTGTGTGGCTGCGTGGGATGATGATGATTATTGCCAGACTCAATTGGGCTTATCAGGGGCAATGGGCTCACCTTCGCTTGCTAGCTTAAATCAACAGGGTGGTGCCATTGCTGCTGGACATCCTATAGGCGCTAGTGGCGCACGTATTGTTTTACATGTTTTGCAAAATTTACAACAAAACAACGGTCAACGAGGGATGGCTGCCATATGTATTGGTGGTGGTCAAGGTGGTGCTATGTATTTGTAGCGGGTGACAGGGGTAAAATAACATGAGTAATTATCAACACTGGCAAATGGAAATTGATGCATCCCATATTATTTGGCTTGGAATCAACCGAAAGAATGCCGCAGTTAATACAATTAATGATGAAGTATTGGATGAATTGAATGGTCTATTGCATGAGATATCTCAGAAAAATGATGCAAAGGGATTAATTATCTATTCGTTAAAAAAGAAGGGTTTTATTGCTGGGGCTGATGTAAACGCCTTTTCTAGGTTCGATCAACCCACACAGGCAGTTGATTTTTTAAGGAAAGGACAAGCCGTATTTTCTTATTTAGAATCACTAAAGATACCCACCGTTGCGATGATCGATGGTTTTTGTATGGGGGGTGGTTTAGAGCTAGCGTTGGCGTGTGATTATCGAATTGCTACAGATGATAAAAGTACTAATATTGGTCTTCCTGAAGTCATGTTGGGTATCCACCCTGGTTGGGGTGGTACGGTGCGCTTACCTAAGCTTATCGGCGGTTTTCAAGCGTTATCAGCGGTGATACTAACGGGAGTTCCGCTCTCCGCGACGAAGGCCAAGAAGTTAGGTATGGTGGATGACGTTGTTCCTTTGAGACAATTGGCCAGGGCAGCTGTCTATTATATAAACACCAAGCCACCTAAGCACAAACCAAGCTTTTTGCACGCCATGAGTAATTACGCTTGGGTGCGTCCTATTATTGCAAAAATAATGCGTAACGCGGTAGCGAAGAAAGCTCGTAAGGAGCATTATCCCGCTCCATATGCAATTATTGATCTATGGGAAAAAGAAGGTGGCTTTGACGATCGCGCTTACTTAAAAGAGGCCGATTCTGTTGAACAGCTGGTTACAAATAGTGATACAGCAGCGAACTTAATTCGGGCATTCTTATTACGCGAACGTATGAAGGGTTTTGCTAAGGGTAGTGATTTTCAAGCGAGTCATGTACATGTGATTGGTGCGGGTGTAATGGGTGGCGATATCGCTATTTGGTGTGCTTCGCGCGGATTACGCGTAACTTTACAAGATCAAACCTATGCCCAGATCGCCCCAGCTATTGGGAGGGCGTATCAGTTTTTTAAGAAAAAATTGCGTAAGCCTCGTCTGATTCAGGCAGCAATGGATAATTTAATTGCTGATCCTGATGGACATGGTCTGGCGCGAGCTGATGTTATTATCGAAGCCGTCTTTGAAAATTTAGAAGTAAAACAAGATATTATGAGAGAAGTGGAGCGATGTGTAAAACCTGATGCAATTATTGCTACCAACACGTCAAGTATCCCACTTGAAGCGATCAGTCAAGCAATGGAAAATCCACAACGCCTTGTTGGAATACATTTCTTTAACCCAGTGACAAGAATGGAACTGGTTGAAGTGGTCAGTAGCACGAAGACCACAAAAGAAATTAGTCATAACGCGTGTGCCTTTGTGAACCAAATTGGACGTTTGCCGTTACCCGTCCGCTCAAGTCCTGGCTTTTTGGTGAATAGAGTCTTAATGCCATATCTAATGGAATGCGTTCAATTATTGAATGAAGGATACAGTGCTGAGCTGATTGATGATTCTGCTCTGTCATTTGGCATGATGATGGGACCTGTAGAATTGGCAGATACAGTAGGTATGGATGTTTGTCTTGCTGTAGCAGAAAATTTAACAACTCACTTTGGCGGATCAGTCCCTGATAAACTTCGGGATATGGTACTTGCGGGTAAATTGGGCCGTAAAACGGGAGAAGGATTTTATCGTTATAAAAATGGAAAGCCTGTGAAGCAAAAAGTGACCAACACAACTGGGCAAACAGAAATTGAGCACCGATTGATTCTTCGCATGGTCAATGAAGCGGCGGCGTGTTTACGTGAAGGGGTTGTTGCTGATAGTGATTTGCTCGACGGCGGTATGATCTTTGGAACTGGCTTTGCCCCGTTTCGTGGTGGTCCAATTCATTATGCCAAGCATTTTGGACACAATAAGCTGAACGAACTTTTCTCAAGGCTTGAAACACAGTATGGTGACCGATTCAAAGCAGATACAGGCTTGTAGGTGGTTTTAGCCCGTTTGAAGCAAAGCGTAGTTTGGGAGATTTGTTTGCTTAGGAGAGCCCGAATTACGCTTTGCTCCATACGGGCTAAAAATTCATTGGGTGTCGTATGTTAAATAAGAGCTATTTAAGCCTTTTAATGACTTTCGTATTGTTAAAGGTTTCTTATGCAACAACACTGGTCTTACCTGCTGAGGGCAATGTAGTCGGCGAGATTGAATATGCCTATCCTCAACCTGGAGAAACCTTAGGTGAAGTTGGGGTGCGCTATGATATGGGCTCCGATGAGATGGAAAAGGCCAATCCTCACATTGTGCCAAATACACCATTATCACCCCAAGTGCGCTTGTTAATCCCTGCACAATTGACATTACCAAACGTTTCTCGGCATGGCTTAGTGATTAATTTGGCAAAATATCGTCTTTTTTATTTTCCTGAAAACGATAATATTGTAATTACCTATCCAGTGGGGATAGGGCGAAAAGGCTGGGATACTCCTCTAGGTGTGACAAAAGTAATTGCTAAACAAGTTAATCCAACGTGGCGTCCTACCGCTAGCGTTCTTGCTCATGCTGCTAAAAAGGGTGTTGATATTCCCGAGGAATTTCCTCCCGGTCCTGGAAACCCTCTTGGTAAATATGTGTTACGTTTGGGATGGTCAACCTATCTGATCCATGGGAGCAACAATACCGATGGTGTAGGAGAGCGCATCAGTGCCGGTTGTATCCGCATGTTGCCTGATGATATCGAATATTTATATGGATTGGTTGCTGTTGGTACGTCAGTGCGGGTGGTGAATGAGGGGGCGGCTTAGTCGACAAAAATAATATATTCCATGAGACAGAACCACCACCACCATTGCTCCCAGAATGTCCATTGGGTAGTGCCATCCTAATAAGACACAGGATATAACCAATAACAGATTGATAGGTAACATGATCATGACGCCTATGGGTACTCCTCTGAGCAAATATAGACATAACCATGCCCAAATAGCGTGAAAAGAGGGGAGGGCGATCATCCCCCCTTCAATCGTTGTCGGCTGTATGTGCTGGCGAATTTCAATAAATTTAAGACCAGTAGCGATTTGAGATGAACTGAAATAACTACTGCTGATGATACTTGCAGGAGCCGTAGTAGGGAAAAAATAATAAAAAGTAAAGCCAATAATTGTACTGATTAATAAAAGAAAATAGTACTCGCGTAGGTGTTGTAATTGTTTCACTGCAATCATGAAGAGCGGTAAGTAGGTCATTTGATAAGGTAGTGTATCGTAAACAAACGCTAATACTGTTTTGAAATGGGGACGTGTATGTGTCCAAGAAATAATGTGCTTAATGTCGATATGGAATGAACGCTCAATTGTCAAAATTTTGTTATCTATGGTAGGAAAGGGAGTGTATTGCGAAGCATTGGTTGCAAGCGCAATAATTGACATGATTAAAAAAAAGTAGATGAGTTCTTTTAGTCCTTTGGTTAATTGACCATTAATGCTGAAGATAAGAGATGAGCCACTGTACATCAAGATTAAAGTCAATCCTATATAAGCTGTGGCTGGGGGGAAATAATTATTTCCGGGAAAATGATATATAAATAAGTTAACAACGAGTGCGCAAACCGATAAAACCACAAGTAACATCGCAGAGAAAAGAATACAGCGAGTGCTATGATGAGTCATTTTTAGGTGTTATTCGACAGTTGTTTGTAGGTTTTTTTGCTTAATAGCATGATAAATTTCTTCGCGATGAACATTAATTGTACGAGGAGCTTGTACACCGAATTTAACATTACCATGCTCTTGTGTTTTAAAAGCAATCAGTTGAACAACCTCACCGTCTACAGAAATAATAAGTGGTTCTTCAAAAGAAATAGTGACAATGTTCATTGACAAAACCTTGTTATTTTTTAATGTGTTATAACTTATTGCTGGGTTAAATGCAATGATCAGTGAAGCTCCTGCCCTGGCTTAATGATCAAAAAATTGCTCGCTGTTACTAAATCAGTTATCATGGGGCGTTTTTTAAACCTTGCCTTACCACGAATAACATTCTGGAAGGCTTTAACCCAGAAGGAAAATCATGAGACATTATGAAATTGTATTTCTAGTGCACCCTGATCAGAGCGAGCAAGTGCCAGCAATGGTTGAGCGCTATGAGGGTATTATCAGTAAGCACAAAGGCGTCATTCATCGTAAAGAAGATTGGGGTCGTAGACAATTAGCCTATCCAATCAATGATGTTCACAAAGCTCACTACATCTTAGTAAATATCGAATGTAACCAGGATGCGCTTGAGGAATTAAAAACAGCGTTCAAGTTTAATGACGCTATTTTAAGAAATTTGATTATTTGTCAAAAGCACGCGATTACTGCTGAATCGGTGATGATGAAAAAAGAAAAAGAAACTCGAGCTGCTTAACGGAGAACAAACATGTCTGTATATTTTCGTCGTAAAAAAATGTGTCGTTTCAATAGCGAAGAAGGCAATGAAATCGATTACAAAGACGTAGCAACGTTAAAAAATTATATCTCTGAAACAGGTAAAATAGTACCTAGCCGTATCACAGGTATTCAAACTCGTTTCCAACGTCAGCTAGCAAAAGCAATCAAGCATGCTCGATTTTTAGGTTTGCTGCCATATTGCGATAGTCATAAGTAAAAATGACTTGGATGAGCGGAGTTATACGCAAACAGGGACAATTGCTGCTACAAAATAAATGGCATGCGCTTTTACAAGCTATTATTTTGGCAATGCTGCCTTTTACCTCGTGGATGTCGGTTGCTATTGTTGCATTGGTTACCCTGAGAAGGGGTTGGAGAGATGGTGGTTGGTTACTTGTTCCTGTAACAATTGCAAATTTTGCATTGTCGCTGGCCTTTACCACACAATCCATCGCCTTAGTCAATGCATTGCTTACCTTCGTCCCTTGCTATATCTCTGCTGTAGTATTGCGAGAGATGGGCAATTGGCGTGCAGTTGCTGCTGTCTTGTTTATACAAGTTATTGTGGTGGTGTTGCTGCTACAGTTATTGATGCCGGATTTCGTTATGGCACAGTTCCTGTATTTACAGGCCATACTACGAGAGGCACAGGCTGACGGTGTACTATTAACGTACATAAATGGAAAAGCCGGCATGAATCAAATGTTTCTAGCTAGTTATTTGCTAGGCCTGCAAACTGTAGGTGTGGTTTTTTCGGCTTCCATCTCGTTAGTATTCGCCCGCTCTTTGCAATCGCAGATCTTTTATCCTGGTGGTTTTAAACGCGAGATGCTGGCTTTTCGTGGTGATAAGGTCGGTTTGTTGCTATTGGTCATATTGTTGATCGCAGTAAATCAGCAGAGCATTATAGCGATGAGCCTTGTCCCGGTGCTGGTATTTTACTTCGTACTTGCTGGTTTAAGTCTGAGTTTTAATATCTTGGCAAAGCAAAAGACTTGGCGTACGGTTGTTCTGTTGGTAGCCACACTATTTTTGTTGCCATTTATTATGTTACCTGTTTACGTAATTTTCGGTTCATTGGATAGTTTGTTTAATTTTAGGTTATATCTGCCTTCTGATGCAGGTAAAGCAATATAAGGGGTTAGTAAAATGCAAGTAATTTTATTAGAGAAAGTAAGAAACCTAGGCGATCTAGGTGACAGAGTGAATGTTAAGGCAGGATATGGCCGCAATTATCTTATTCCGCAGAGTAAAGCCGTATTTGCTACTGAGAAAAATGTTGAGCTTTTCAACCAACGTCGTTCTGAGCTTGAGAAGAAAGCAAAAGCTACATTGGCGGCTGCAGAGCAACGTGCTGCTAAACTAAATGATACAACCATTACTATTGCTGCTCAGGCAAGTGATGAAGGTAAATTATATGGTTCAGTCGGCCCGAATGAAATACAAGAAGCATTGCAAGCAAAATCAGTTGAAGTCAGCAAACGCGAAATCGTTATGCCTGAAGGTCCTATACACTCAATTGGACAATATGTGATTGAAATTCATGTTCACAGTGATGTTATTGCTAATCTGCAATTAGAAATCATTATTGCAAAGTAATTCTTTATGAGCTTCGTTGCTAGTAAGTAGCGAAGCGTCTTTTAAAAGCTTCGAACCTAGCCTATCAGTATCTCTAATTCAGCAACCATTGTCAGAAGTCTTGATATCATTTGTTCTTGGTCTTTAGTAAATTTATTTGCTCATAGCCACATAATTTTTTTAATTAAATCATGCCACACTCAAGAGATCTTTCGTGCCAAAATAAGCACCGATGATCGCGTAAATGGGTCGTTAGGATTCATTTCCATTTTATATTACATCCAATACTTGGCTTTTGTAGCGTTGGTACTGGCTTGTCAGATAGCAAGCAATCAAGGGCTATTCGTATAGAACTGCCATCTACCATGATGCTATTACCGGGTCTCGAGTCATCCAATTGGCCTCGGTATGCGAGCATATTATGCTTATCAAAAACAAAAAAGTCCGGTGTGCAGGCAGCCTGGTATGCTTTGGCAACTTCCTGTGTTTCATCAAATAAATAAGGAAACGGGTATCCGTGATTCACTGCTGCGATTTTCATGTTCTCCGGGGAGTCATCAGGATAACTTTCTATATCGTTTGAATTTATTGCTAGAAAGCGGACCTCTTTTTTCATGTAATCATTTGCTAAATGACTCAGTTCATTGCTGACATGTTTTACGTAAGGGCAGTGGTTGCAAATAAACATAATGACAGTGGCAAGAGAATGTTGAGCGTTCTTCAGACCAACTGTTTTCCCACTAACCACATCAAGTAATGAGAATTGAGGTGCTTGCGTGCCAAGCGCAAGCATTGATGATGTTTTTTTAGCCATATACTTCTCCATCTTACCAGCGTAATAGTATTCCTTTAGCAGCAGCATCTTTAATCACTTGTGCTTGCTCTTTATTTGTAGATACCCAGTAGTTCCCCATGTTACTTAAAGCAAATTTAACGCGGGGATATTTGCAAACCTCAAGAATATCTCTGCAATTTACTGTGGTTGCAATCTCCGCGTCCTGGGTAAAACACTTAAAGTGGAGATTGTCTATATCTGATGCAAAAGCAGCCCAATGTAAGGGGTCAATTTTTGTATGTAATTTGGGGCTCATAAAAACATCTTTAGTTTCGCGATGTTCTAATTCAATGGCTTTATCAGAGTGATTTTGTACAAGGAAAAAAGCTTGTTCACCATGCTCATTTAAAACAAGATCATTCTCGTTATAACCGAAATCTTTTACTTCACATCCACGAGGAAACGGGGTGGAAAATGCGGCATTTGCCAGTAGTGCGTTCAATGTAAATACTACAATAAGTTTTGTGTAAAATAGCATGATGTATTCCAATATGTGTTAGTTAATATCCAGCAATTTCTGGTGTTCGTATGACCTTGATTTTTTTCTTTCCATCTTCATTGGGTTAAATGTTCGATACAAGCTAAGCGCTAAATACAGCACAATGTAACCTAATGATATGCTCAACCATAATGGGTTATTGTTTGGATAATCCCATAATATTAATGAAGAGCTAATTCCATATAAGAGAGAGCAACAATGCATTAAAATTTTTAATTGCTTTGATTGGGTTAAAAAATCAAGACGAGATGGATATATATATTTGATGGGTACAAAAATTAGAATAGAAAAAATACCTAATAGAATCGCATTCATCGTCATTGACGTGTTAAAAATATACATATAAAAAATAACAATGTTCCAATAGCAGGGGAACCCTTTAAAAAAGTGATCAGGTGTTTTGGCATCAGCTTGGCAGAATTGATAGGACGAGGTAATTGTAATGGCAATAATGATATATATTGCATAGGATGGTGGCAACATATCAGGCTTTACCATCAAAAAAAAGCAAGGCGTAATCACATAATTTAAGTAGTCAACGATGTTGTCGAGTAGCGTGCCGTCAATCATTGGTAACACTTTTTTAACACGGACTAATCTAGCAAATGAGCCATCCACTGCATCGATAACGATCGTAATACCCATTAGCCATAATGCATGCAAATATTGGTGATGATACAGTTTAACAAGGGTTAGTACCCCTACGAATGCAGCACTGGCTGTGAATGCATGCACGGCCCAAGCTAAAAGGTAGTTAGCGGGTTGGTAGCCGTCTTTTTTGTTGCTCATTCGGTATCCTACAGTAAGTGGATGATTGTTATCATTTAAGCCATTCTTGAATGACTTGGAATTTTGCGAAATAGTAGCAACAATCAAAAGCCAGGTGCAAGAATTGTAACGCAGTAATTAAAAACAAATTACAGTTATTTTAAATATTTACTCGATTAGGTATTGTAAAAGAATAATTTGTACAATTGAAAACCTAGGTTGTCGCTGAATTGACAGAATGACAGAATCTACGAAAACAGTCATTGTGAGCAGTTATACAGGATTTCGAGCACCTAAGGAACTAACTTCAGTGCTTCCTAAGCTCGCAATAACCTATCCTGACGATCTTTAATTGATGAAGGAACATTTATGCATATTCAAACTCGAAATCCAGCTACTGAAAAAGTCATAGCAAGCTATCCGCTTTTTACAATGGAGCAGATAGATCATTTGATAATTTCGGCACATGATGCCTTTCAAGTGTGGCGTCGCACGGATTTTTCGTTGCGTCGACAACTGATGCTCAAATTAGCAAAGCTACTTCGACAACGACAGGATGAATTTGCAAGGCTTATTACATGTGAGATGGGTAAACCCATTACGGCAGGGAAAGCTGAAATTGAAAAATGTGCATGGGTTTGTGAGCATTATGCAGAAAATGCAGCGTCGTATTTAACTCCTAAGGTCATTAAAACGGAATACAAGAAAAATATTATTTCTTACCAGCCTTTAGGTGTTGTGTTTGCGATCATGCCTTGGAATTTTCCCTTTTGGCAAGTATTTAGGTTTGCAGCGCCTACCATCATGGCTGGAAATGCCGGTATTCTTAAACACGCTCCTATTTCAACAGGTACAGGAAACGCGATTGCTGAAGTCTTTCTTGAGGCAGGATTTCCACTGCATTTGTTTCAGCATTTTATTTTAAATAATGACCAGGCAGCGGGAGTTATTGCGCACGATAAAATTGTTGCGGTGACGCTTACAGGCAGTGAAAACGCTGGCAGTATTGTTGCAGCTAATGCCGCTAGTCACTTGAAAAAGGCAGTATTAGAGTTAGGTGGTAATGATCCTTATCTTGTTCTTGCGGATGCTGACTTATCCCTGGCGGCCAATTGTATTGTTACCTCACGGTTGAATAATTGTGGTCAAGTTTGCATTGCGGCAAAGCGAGTTATTGTTGTTAAAGAGATTGCGGTTGAATTAACTGATAAAGTAAATCATTTAGTTAAGCAATATAAAATGGGCGACCCGCTTGACCCCGCAACAATACTTGGTCCCATGGCGCGTGAAGATTTACGCAGTCAATTACATCAACAAATACAGGTTAGCCTTGCAAAGGGTGCCACTTTGCTTGTTGGCGGGGAAATACCAAGACAACGAGGCTATTATTATCCTCCTACTATTCTGTTGAATGTATCGCCGGGAATGCCTGCTTTTGATGAAGAGTTGTTTGGGCCCGTTATATCTATCATCATCGCTGAGGATGAGGCGCATGCGATTCAACTAGCAAATCAAAGCCGGTATGGTTTGGGTGGCGCTGTATTTACCCGTGATCTTGCTCGTGGAGAGCGAATTGCAACACAGGAAATAGAAGTGGGCTCCTGTTTTGTTAATTCATTAGTCACATCTGACCCTCGCTTGCCTTTTGGGGGAATAAAGCGCTCTGGATTTGGTCGAGAATTAGCGCAGGAAGGTATTTTGGAGTTTATGAATATTAAAACAGTATCAATCAGCGAAGAATAAATCTAAACAGGTAGGGTGTTGTTCTAATCAATCAATTTAGAAGGATAGTCATCGCAAATCTAATGGAGATAGGTATATAATTCGTATCAATATATTATCAAATGAACGTGTTGCGATAACGTTCAGTACTATTGAGGTTGTTGAATGTCACACAAATTCGAAGAGGGTAAAGATTTAATCATCAATACGGTAATTAGTAAACTTCAGCTAGAAATGAGTGCTGAGCAAGCTGGTTTATGCGGTGAATTTGTACGGCAGTTTTTTTCTACCGTAGCATTGGATGATTTACGCGAATGGGACGTTGATGATTTATATGGGGCAGCAGTTAATTTTTGGTCGCTAATACAGCAACGCGCTTCAGACGAAATCAAAATTCGTATTTACAATCCTGATTTTGAAAGGCATGGTTGGCAAACAACCCACACCGTTGTTGAAGTTATCTGTAAAGATATGCCATTTATCGTAGACTCCATGCGCATGGTTATTAATCGTATGGGACTCGTTTCTCACTTAATCATTCACATGGGTGGGATGCATGTTATTCGTGATGCGGAAAATGAAGTTACAGCAATTATACACCGGCATGGTGAACTTTCTGCGGATGTGATCTCCGAAGCTCCCATATTTATAGAAATTGATCGTCAAACAGATCCGGTCATTCTTGAGTCGTTACATCGTAATTTTGAGCGTGTGTTGGACGATAGTCGTGCTGTTTTCGAAGACTGGCTACCAATGCGTGAGAGGGTACATGAGATCATCGGTGAGCTAGAAAGTGTCCGAAAGGTGCTTGATGAAAATGAAGTTGAAGAAACAAAAGCATTTTTAAATTGGATTGAAGATCATCATTTTACTTTTCTTGGCATTCGAGACTATGAGTTATTGCATCAAGATAACGAAACTTTTTTACGAGCGGTACCTCAAACTGGCTATGGTTTGTTAAGACAAGAGTTAACTAAATCGAGCACGCGTACCCGTAGTATTAATGCAATGGCTCCAGAGGCAAGGGAATTGACCTTGTCGTCACGCATTTTGGTCATGTCGAAAACAAATACGCCTGCTACTGTCCATCGTGACGCTTATACCGATTATATTGGTGTCAAACGATTCAACCAAGCTGGGGAGGTTATTGGTGAGCGACGAATCATCGGACTGTATACCTCCGCTGCTTATAATACCAATCCTAAGCACATACCTTTTTTACGCCATAAAGTGGCGTTGATCATGAACAATTCATTTTTAAATCCTCGCAGTCATGCTGGCAAGGTTTTACTTAATATTCTCGAAACGTTACCTAGAGACGACTTAATTCAAGGCTCAGAAGAAGAGTTATTGGAAATCGCAATGGGGATCTTTTATATGCAAGAGCGACGCCGAATTCGGATGTTTGCTCGTATGGATGTTTATCATCGATTTATTTCATGTTTGGTTTATGTTCCCAAAGAACGGTTTAACACAGAGCTTAGGCAGGAAATGCAAAACGTCTTGAGGGAAAGTTTTAATGCTCAGGAAATATCTTTTTCAACCCAATTTTCCGAATCGGTTTTGGCTCGTATTCATTTTCTAATTCGTATTAATCCACAAGGCAGTAATGTTTATGATTATAAAGAAATTGAAAAAAAATTGATTGAAGTTGGACGCTCTTGGACCGATGACTTGCAGCATTACTTGTCGGATTCTTTAGGTGAAGAGCAAGCCAATACCTTATTCGCTAAATATAAAAATGCATTTCCAGCCGTATATATGACAACTTTTTCACCAAGAACAGCTGTGTTTGATATCAAACATGTGGAGCAGTTGTCTCAGGAAAGTTCTTTGGGTATGAATTTCTACAGGCCTTTAGATGAGTTTTCAGATAATTTTAGACTTAAAATATATCAGTATGATACCACCATCCCTCTGTCTGATGTGATTCCAATCGTTGAGAATCTTGGGTTGCGGGCTATTAGTGAACGTCCCTATTTACTGAAATTTGATGATGATAAGCTCGCTTGGATTAATGATTTTTCCATGCATTATACCCGTGGTAGCAAGTTTAAAATTGATGAAATCAGGGAATTGTTTCAAAATGCTTTTAGCCGAGTATGGTTTGGAGATGCTGAAAATGATGGATTTAATCAGTTGGTTTTGGCGGCAGGCCTCGATTGGCGTCAAGTAGCTGTTGTAAGGACGTATGCTAAATATTTCAAGCAAATTGGGTTCACTTTTAGCCAAGACTATGTAGAAACGGCACTAAATAACAATGCAGCGATTGCAAATAAATTAGTCCAGTTATTCGAGATGCGTTTTCATCCTGAAAAAACACTGCACCGTGAAGAAAATTTCCAGGAGATAGTCGATGGGATTTTTGCTGATTTAGATGGTGTTGCTAATCTCGATGAAGATAAAATTATTAGGCACTATGTGCAAGCAATTACTGCAACCATTCGGACCAATTACTATCAGCAAGATCAACTGGGGAACTATAAAAATTATATTTCTATCAAATTGAATAGTAAATTAATCCCCGGCGTGCCTCGTCCATTTCCTATGTTCGAAATTTTTGTGTACTCACCACAATTTGAAGGGGTGCACTTACGTTGCGGTAAGGTAGCCAGAGGAGGGTTGCGTTGGTCTGACCGTAAGGAAGATTTTCGTACTGAAATATTAGGTTTAATGAAAGCTCAGCAAGTCAAAAATGCTGTGATCGTGCCAAGCGGTGCAAAAGGTGGTTTTGTTGCTAAGCATTTACCCATCAATGGTACTCGTGAAGAAATTTTAGCAGAAGGAATTATCTGTTATCAACAATTTATTCGGGGCCTTCTAGATATTACTGATAATTATCGAGAGGGCGCTGTTATCAAGCCTTTGGATGTCGTTTGCTATGATGAAGATGATCCTTATTTGGTTGTAGCCGCTGACAAGGGTACCGCTACTTTTTCTGATATAGCGAATGCAATCTCATTAGAATATGGATTTTGGTTGGGAGATGCTTTTGCATCAGGTGGTTCGATTGGCTATGACCATAAAAAAATGGGTATTACAGCAAAGGGTGCTTGGGAATCTGTGAAGCGCCATTTTTATGAAATGGCTATTGATATCAATTCAACTGATTTTACAGTTGTTGGGATTGGTGATATGGCGGGTGATGTTTTTGGTAATGGAATGTTGCTATCTAACCATATTAAATTAGTCGCAGCATTTAATCATGCGCACATTTTTATTGATCCGGATCCCGAACCTCTTAGTAGTTTTGCCGAGCGCAAACGAATGTTTGATTTACCGCGTTCAACGTGGGCTGATTATGATAAAAAATTGATATCTAAGGGAGGCGGGGTCTTTAATCGCAATGCGAAATCAATCGTAGTTAGCAAAGAAATGAAGCATGTTTTTGGTATTAAACAAGCCGCTATAGAACCCAATGAATTGATAAGAATCGTACTAAGGGCAAAAGTTGATTTATTGTGGAGTGCTGGAATTGGTACATTCGTTAAGGCGCAAACTGAATCTAATGCTGATGTGGGCGATCGTACCAATGATGCTATTCGTATCAATGGAAAACAGCTTCGGTGCAAAGTGGTGGGTGAAGGTGGAAATTTAGGGTTCACTCAACTAGGACGTATTGAATACTCGCTCAATGGGGGGCTTATCTATACTGATTTTATCGACAACTCCGCGGGTGTTAGTTGCTCTGATAAAGAAGTTAATATTAAAATTTTGCTCAATAATATTGTTGCTGCTGGTGATTTGACCGCAAAACAACGTAATGAATTGTTAAGTGAAATGACCGAAGAGGTTGCGCGACTTGTTTTGCGTGAAAACTATTTACAAACACGTGCTATCAGTTTGGCGGCATCTCAATCTTTACGTTCAGTTGAGTTGCATAGCAGATATATTAATGAATTGGAGCGTACAGGGAAGTTGGATAGGGCGCTTGAGTTTCTACCCAATGAAAAAGTCATGATGGAGCATAAATTGCTCGGCAAAGGATTAAGTAGCCCTGGTGTTTCCGTCTTGCTTTGTTACAGTAAAATTATCTTAAAAGAGTCTATTCTTGCATCAGATGTTCCTGAGGATTCCTATCTGAAACAATTCCTAGCGAGTTCATTTCCTCAACCCTTGCAAGAACGGTTTGCTAAGCAGATGCAACAACATCCATTAAAACGAGAAATTATTGCAACAAAATTAAGCAATATCATCGTCAATGAAATGGGTTTTAGTTTTGTGTATCGCATGCAGGATGAAACAGGAGCTCCAGTTTCTGCTATTGTGCGTGCATTTATGATCACCAGAGCCGTTCTTAATATGGATGAGATATGGAAGCAAATTGAAGCATTAGATAGTTTGCTCGATGCAGAACAACTCTCCGATATTAGGATGCTCTATGTTCGATTATTGCGCCGGGTTTCCCGTTGGTTCTTGCGCAGCAAGCGGATGAGACTTGATATTTCTAAAGTGGTGAAATTGTACACTCCTGACATGCAAGAGTTAAAAAAATCAATGCCCGCTGTGTTTGGTGAAAATCATCGAGCGGCTTATGTGAAAAATTTTGATGAATATACACAGATGGGTATCCCTGAAAAGTTGGCGCATGAGCTAACGATTACCCGTGGTTTATTTGCCTCTATGGATATCTTGGATGTTGCACAAAAATTGTCGATCAAAATTACTAAAGCGGCTGAGGTATACTTCCATATCGAAGAGTTTCTTGATCTGGCGTGGATTCGTACCCAGGTTATTATTCATACCACCGATAATCATTGGGAGGCTTTATCGAGAGAAGCTTTGCGTGATGATTTAGATTGGCAGCAACGTCAGTTGACGGCAGGAATTATACGTTTCGATCAGAAGAGCAAGGATTTACAGAAGTGCTTGGAGAACTGGTCAAATAGCCATAAGGGGTTGATTGACAGGTGGCACCATATTTTAACTAACTTGCGTTCAAGTAGCACACTCAATTACACCATGTTTTTTGTAGCTATACGGGAGTTATTGGACTTAACCCAGACAACAGTTCAAGTATCTGAGAATCAAAATACATTGCTAGACGTTTAGTAGAGCTCCCGTATTATGCTTTGCTGTATACGGGCAACAGGGTTCAATAATAACAAGGATTTTATATGATAAAGATCGCTACGATTTCAAGCTATTCAACAGGGTCAAAAGTTTTTCATTGGCTTATCGCCTTGATTGTAATATGTATGCTGTCTGGGAGTTTTTTTCTGGATGATGTACCTGAAAAATATAAGTCAGTTGCTTATATGATGCATAAATCGCTGGGTCTAACGGTGTTGTTTTTGATGGTCGTTCGCTTTTTCTGGATACAATATGCGGGTAAGCCAGCCTTGCCTGCCACCGTTCCTGCTTGGCAAAAAGTAGTATCGAGAATTGTGCAGTATGCTTTGTATTTGCTTTTAATTACCATGGCTATGTGTGGTTGGATCATGTCCGTGGCTGCAGAAAGAATTCCATCCTATTTTGGCCTGTTTAATCTATCTTTACCCATACAGCCAAGTAAATCATTAGCAAAATTAATGAATCAATCTCATGAAACAATTGCTTGGGTTTTGATAGTACTAATTGTCCTTCACATTGCTGGCGCTATTAAACATCATTTTATTGATAAAGATAACGTATTGAAGCGGATGTTGCCTGGTAGTAAATGATATAACAAGTCGAATTGTTCCTAAATGTAACGATAGAGCGCGTTGTGTTGCATTATAAGGAGATCCCGTATACGGGATCTCCCAACGGATCTTAAACCATTTCAAATGCGCTGTTTTGACCCTCAATAAGTACCGAAGACGGATGCTCAAAAATCACACTAGCAGCTATGATATATTTTTCTTCACCCAAAGGACAATAATCGACGAGCTCACCAATTTCTTGAGTACCATCTTCGCTCAACAGTCTTTGTCCTGATTGTAATGGTTCATTTGTTTGAATAGTAAATCGTTTCAGCGTATGTTTAAGTTTAGCGCGATAATGTGTTCGAGCTATAATCTCCTGTCCTTTGTAACAGCCTTTGTTAAAACTTAAGTAACTCGTTAATTGTAAATCCAGTCGATGAGGTAGGAACATCCCTCGTGATTGCTGATAAATATTGATACGTTTCTGCTCAAGCTGTAATGCATGCCATGCTAAAGAACCACGCCATTGAGCCGTCTTTATAAATGGAGCACGTAAATTGTGCACGTGTTTCGGGTTGACGAGAAAGACATAAGATTTCTCGCCAAGATAATAACAGCAAAAGTTATCATGGTGCACCATGCCATATTGTTTGCTTGGTAGTTCAATTTGGAAGGGAATTTCATCATCAGGATTTTGTAAATAAAAGCCAAACAATTGATAATCAGTTGAGTGCCTGAGTGAAACACGTGAAAGCATTGCAGTTTTGTTTAAGGATGCTTGCGTCTCTATCAATAAATCAGCGGGTAGAATAAGGTTAACGCCATGCTCTGACCCATTGATAATGTCAACTAAAGCGAGTATTCGGCCTTTTAAATTACATAAAGCACCTTGACGCATTTCTTGATCATTGATTTCTCGAACGTCACAACTGAGCTGGCCTTGTAGAAACTCTTGAGCCCGCTCACCAAGAACTTGGATACCAGAAAGGTATGACAAATCAAATAGGTAATTTTTTTGGGGATCGTAACCCAATTCGTTCGCAAGTGGCGTAAACGCCGTTAATTGCCTTGAATTTATTTGGTGATAAAAAGGTGTCATAATTCACTCTAATAAAAGGGAGGGCCTTAATATGGTGCCAGTGGCTAATAGAGTAATGGCACTAAGTTAAGGCTTCTATATTATCTAGGGACCGTTCCTCCTTAGTCCAAACGGATCCTGAAGTAGAAGAAAAATTCTTAACTTAACTCTATTAGGCTAAAAGATTACTCCAACAGATCCTAGATTTCACTTGTTTACGGCACAACGTCTAGTGTAGCATCACTCTTGAATTTTACTAAAGTATGAATATCATGATTGCTGTGCAGCGAAAAGCAAAAATTATTTGGCATTGTCGACGTGGCATGCTTGAATTGGATTTGATTCTTGGACGCTTTGCAAAGGATCATCTTGATAAACTGAACGACAAGCAACTCTCTCTTTTCGAGGGTTTATTGGAACAACCCGATCCAGACTTATTTGCTTGGTTGATGGGGTATGAGCACACGGAAGACAAGGAGTTAGCCGATATTGTTGCCTTCATTAGACTTCACGATAACATTAAATAAATCAAATGATTATTTGCGTGGCGCTATATTTCTCCATTTGCTAGCTATTATCGCTTTACTTAGATCGTCTCTTTCATTCTTGCTAATTTCTAGTATTTTTCCATTCTTATCCTTCCTATTGATAACCATTCTTCGCAGCAAAAGACCTATGCCAGGTTATCTCAAATTGACATATCACCCGGGATATTGGCTTTTACATAAAGCAGATGGGCAACAATTAAAATTTGAAAAAGTGATCCTAGGTTTCGATGGAGGAATTTTTTTTCTACTTACTTTAGCAGGTATCAGCCCAAGAAAAAGTTTGGTTGTTTTTAAGGATCAAATTTCTATTACACAATACAGGGTCCTAAAATTGTTAATGTAATTAGGGGCTGTTGACAATTTGGATCTCGACGTGTCGAACAACTCACGGGACATCGAGATCTGAATTGTTAGCAGCCCCTATTCATTTGTAAATGTCTGTCATTCCGAGTTACGTGAGGGATCTCCGGGGGTGGTAAGGTTTGGGATGACGAACATCGGACATTGTTTTGTTGCATAAATATTCATATCAATGTATTATTATTCTAGTTAATGGTGTCCATTCAATGAGAATAATATGATTAAGATTGGTATTATTGGTGTTACAGGAGCAATAGCAACAGCGTTATCAGCAGAAAAACTAATTTTTTTGAGTGATGTAGATGGTTTTTATGCTGACAGTAAAGATCCTACAACACGTGTAGACAGGGCTTGTAACCCGCTAATAAATGGCGCAGGCAGATACTAAACCAAAAAGCTCACTTCATCTGAAAGAATCGAACCAAGCCCACTTAAAGAACAATCCGATAAAATAATCTAAAGTTAAGGGACTGATGAAACCCGTTTGGTATCGTTAGTGATTTCACGGTCCCTACGATATCAAACGACCCGAGTCCCTTAATATAAAGAATAACACTCAATCATCTAAATACCAGGTTTCATTAGCAAAGGATTGCTATGGAACCCACGCCACGACTATTTCAATGTGTACGTTGCCATAACCAGACGATGGTTTGTTCCAAGTGCGATCGTGGTCAAATTTATTGTAGCCGAGAGTGTGCTGTACTAGCGCGAATAAAATCAATGAAATTAGCCGGAGCACGTTATCAAGCCAGCTTCACTGGAAGACGAAAGCATGCCGCACGCCAAGCCTGTTACCGACAACGTCTTTGCAAAATAGTGACGCATCATGGTTCACCTCCACCACCTCCCCATGCTCCAATGGCACCGCTTGAAAATAAACCTAATCAGCAAAAAAACGGACAAATGATGTTGACATTAACCTGCTGCTTTTGTGAAAGACGAGTGTCTGACTGGCTACGTCATGATTTTTTACGCCGAAGAGGCCACAACAAATCTCCCGGGTCACACGCTTGTCCTCAAGCCCCCTGAACATTAACGAATAGAAGGCAAAATGATGACCATATCTCAGGAGTTAAGAGCCAATATATTGCGCTATCATCACGTTGAAAAATGGCGTGTGGGAACAATTGCATCTCAATTAGGCGTGCACCACAGCACCGTTAAGCGTGTATTGTCTGAAACGGGGATTGCTAAAAACAAAGTCCTTGTTGAGCAGTCCATCATAGATCCCTACCTGTCATTTATACTGGAGCAACTACAACGCTTCCCCAACCTCACGGCAAGCCGACTTTATGGCATGGTGGTGGAGCGTGGATATCCTGGAGGCCCTGATCACTTTCGACAGCTTATCTCATTCTATCGGCCCAAGACACCAGCTGAGGCCTATCTTCGGTTAAGGACATTAGCTGGAGAACAAGCCCAAATTGATTGGGGACACTTCGGTTACATGAGCATTGGTGAGGCAAAGCGGCCATTGATGGCCTTTGTGATGGTACTGAGTTATTCAAGAAAAATTTTCCTGCGCTTTTACTTAAATGCTCGCACAGAAAATTTTCTACGCGGTCATGAACTTGCCTTCAACTATTTTTCTGGCGTGCCACGAGTTGCACTTTACGATAATTTAAAGTCAGCGGTGTTAGACAGGAAAGGGGATGCCATTCGCTTTAACCCAACACTGCTTTCTTTTGCAGCCCATTACCGGTTTGAGCCAAGGCCATGTGCCGCCTATCGTGGAAATGATTATGTCGCGCCGAAAATTATGTGCTCCCAAGCTCTACAACCGCTACCAACACTGGGTTTTTACTCGCAGAAGAGCACATAATATTTAACTACAGGTTACGTAAAAATTCTAAAAGATCGGGTTGATCTCTCCACCGCTTT
>CAMBDN010000009.1 GCA_945865355.1 Legionella genomosp. 1 | reverse complement strand
CAATCGAGCTCGTCACAACTCCCAATAGACATTGAAACACCATGCATCACCATGGGATAGTTCTCTCGGATTTTATCCAGGAAATGCAACGGTTGACCACCCGGTACCAGGTAATTTTCAGTTAGAATTTCAAACCAATCAATCGCTGGTTTTTCGTTAATGATGGTTTCGTAGTGATCTGTTCGTAGTCCTAATCCAAAACCGAGGAAGGGTTTTTGTTTTGTCGTTAATGGCATAAAATGAATCCATAATATAGAAAAATTCGCCCTAATTTATTAACACACCTGCTTTGAAAAAGGAATATTGTCGTTATAAATTTTCTTCATTTAAGACATCTCAATTTGACCTTCACGCACTAACCCATTAGCATTCACCAGTTGCTGATGAATAGAAGAGTTAATATATTATGCGCCACCTTTATACTTTTTTTCTTTACTTGCTGTCGCCATTTATCGTGTTGCGTCTCTGTTGGAAAAGTCGCCAATTGCCTGCTTATCGGCACCGAATTTCAGAGCGTTTTAGTTTAATCAAGCAGGAGAGTACACCCGTTGATATATGGCTACATGCGGTATCGTTGGGGGAGGTTGTTGCAGCAACACCACTTATTGAAGCCTTACTTGCCAAGCAATGGCGGGTGTTGGTAACCACCATGACCCCTACTGGATCAGCACATGTTCTTAAGCGCTTTGAAAAGCGAGTGGCACACCAGTATCTTCCTTATGATCTGCCTTGGTGCCTACGCCGGTTTTTTAAGGCATTCAAGCCACGATTGGGCATTGTCATGGAAACAGAATTATGGCCAAATTTAATTAATCAGGCAAAAAATTTGCCGATTCCCCTTTTGCTGGTGAATGCACGCTTGTCTGATCGTGCGTTTAAACAGTATGAAAAAATTGGTTTTTTGTTTAAACCAGTACTGAATAAGTTAACGGCAATTCTTGCACAAAGTGATGAGGATGCTAAACGTTTTATGAAACTGGGTGCCTCTGAAAAAATCGTGCAGGTATTTGGTAATATGAAATTTGATCTGCAGTTGCGGGTGTCTGAAAACAATGATTGTAGGCAATTAAAAGAGCAGTGGGGCGTTGCGCGCGCAGTGGTGATCGCAGCAAGTACGCATGATAATGAAGAAAAGCAATTATTGTCCCATTTAGCGCAACTGAAAGCAGAAATACCGGACGTATTACTATTGTTTGCCCCAAGGCATCCAGAGCGGTTTCAGTTGGTTTACCAACTGAGTCAGGAGCTTGGATTTAAAACGGGTCTGCGGAGTCAACCAGCAACGATTGATGCCAATACCGAGGTTGTTGTTGCCGACTCACTAGGAGAGTTACTCAATTTTTATCAACAGAGTGATTATGCTTTTGTAGGGGGTAGTTTAGTTCCTATTGGTGGGCATAATGTACTAGAGCCAATTGCCGTGCAAGTGCCGGTATTTTGTGGACCATACATGCAAAATTCTAAGTCAATATGCCAAGATTTGCTGGAAGCAGAAGCGATGATCATGTCTCAGAATGTCGAAGAGCTTATTGCTGCAATTATCTCAATGTACAAGGATCAATCTCAACGCCAACAACAAGTTCAAAATGCTTCTAAAGTGCTTGAGGCCAATCGGGGAACTGTGGCACGCTGTATGGAGCGTATTGAGATAGTTTTAAATGTTGCGCCTGCAAAAAACTAATTAAGGTAGCCTGTAAATCGCTGCGCGAATTACAGGCTAAGATTAGATTTAACCGCCCTGATTTTGTCGTTCTTTAATTTCAGATAGCGTTTTACAATCAATACACAGCGTGGCAGTAGGGCGTGCTTCTAAGCGACGCAGGCCTATTTCAATGCCGCAGGCTTCGCAATAACCAAAATCGTCATCGCGTAATCGTTCTAATGCATCTTCAATTTTCTTAATCAGCTTACGTTCACGATCTCGTGTACGTAATTCGATGCTAAACTCTTCTTCTTGGCTTGCTCGATCCGATGGATCAGGAAAATTCGCAGCTTCATCTTTCATATGGGTAACTGTTCTATCAACCTCTTCCATCAACGATTGACGCCAGGCAAGAAGAATTTTCTCAATATGTGAGAGCTGTTTTTCATTCATATACTCTTCGCCCGCAGTCTCCAGATAGGGGGCAATTCCCATACTGCCAATATCATCATTTTTCACGTTGCGTTCACTCACTTTGGTTAAACCTACTAATTGTCCTGGCATGGTTGCCTCCTACGACTGCGTAACTCCGTTTAATAAGCCATCCTACGACTGCAGAAGAAAATGGCTAGGTATATCAAAAAACATGTTATTCATCAACTATAGTCCAATAAAAAAATAATTGCTTATAAAATGATCAAGAAAATTGTTTAATGTTTGCGCCAACCACCACTGACGCGATCCATTCCTTGCCAATCTGGCCAACATTGAACCTTTATATATCCATAATGGCTAAGCAAAGTCGTCACCGCAGGTTTTTGCTGATAGCCATGTTCTAATAACAATAAACCACCGGGCAATAAGCGATCATAACTGTGCTTGATGATCTGAGTTAATGCTGCTAAACCATCTGCACCACTAACTAATGCTTGCTGTGGCTCAAAACGGAGATCACCTTGCTTTAGATGGGGATCATCTTCAGCTATATAGGGTGGGTTGGACACGATAGCATGAAATTGTTGTAAAGGTATTGCTGAAAACCAATCAGAGCATACCACCTGCACGTTAGCGAGTCCTAAACGATGGGCATTGCGACGTGCAATATCAACGGCAGCTTGACTAACATCACTAGCAAGTAGACGCCAATCTGTTCGTTCGGAAGCAAGAGCGAGTGCAATGGCGCCACTACCCGTTCCTAGATCAAGGATGGCGGCAGATGAAACATCTTTAAGCAAGGACAGGGCGAGCTCGACGAGTAATTCTGTCTCGGGTCTTGGGATAAGTGTCTCTTCGTTTAAATGCAACGGCATTGACCAAAATTCACGGCTACCAGTCAAGTAGGCAATAGGAAGCCCTTCATATCGTTTTGCTATTAATTTTTGGTAGGTGTCCACTTGGGTATGCTCAAGCTGTTTTTCAGGATGCGTGTACAAAAAAGATCGTGATACACCTAAGGTGTGGGTTAATAGGATCTCGGCGTCTATTTGTGCGCTGGGGCTTGCTGGAGCTAACAGGGCTATCGCTTGAGTGAGGGCATGTTTAATATCAATCATGACCCCCACACTCTGCTAGTAACTCAGCGTGATATTCACGCTTTAGTGCGTCAATAACAACCGTTAAATCCCCTTCCATCACATCATTTAGTTGGTAAATCGTTAGATTGATGCGGTGATCGGTTAATCGTCCTTGAGGAAAATTATAGGTACGAATACGTTCAGAACGATCCCCACTACCGACCAGTGATTTACGGGTTTGGGCTTGTTGTTGACGTTGTTTACTTTGCTCGGCATCAAGCAGTCTAGTTTTTAACAAGGACATCGCTTTTGCACGGTTTTTATGTTGGGAGCGTTCATCTTGGCATTCAACGACAACGCCAGTCGGTAAATGTGTAATCCGTATGGCTGAATCAGTTTTATTGACGTGCTGACCACCTGCACCGGAAGAGCGGTAGGTATCGATGCGTAAATCGTCACTGCTAATCTGGATTTCATCAATTTCTTCAACTTCTGGCATGATGGCAATGGTACAGGCCGATGTGTGCACGCGCCCTTGAGATTCCGTTTCAGGGACCCGTTGTACGCGGTGCGTACCCGATTCAAATTTAAGTTGGGCATACACTCCGTGCCCACTAATGCGGGCAATAACTTCCTTAAAACCACCATGCTCACCATGATTACAGCTAATTAATTCTATTTGCCACCCTTTCGTTTCGGCATAGCGACTGTACATGCGGAATAAATCGCCTGCAAAAATTGCTGCTTCATCGCCGCCAGTGCCCGCACGTACTTCTAAATATATATTACGCTCGTCGTCAGGATCTTTAGGGATCAAATGCCATTGCAATTCTTCGTCAAGCTTTTCTACGGAAGCAATGGCTGCATCCATTTCTTCGGCGGCCATAGCAGCTAACTCTTTATCTTCACCCTCGAGAACTTCTCGTAAAGAAGTCGCATTTTCTTGAGCGAGAAGATACTGGTCATAACACGTCGCTACAGGTTCAAGTTGCGCATATTCTTTAGATAATGCTTTAAATTGGTTCTGATCAGCGATAACGGATGCTTCAGAAAGTAGGCGACCTACTTCTTGGAAACGCTCGAACATTTGCTCAAGCTTTAATTCAAGTGATTTTTTCATAGGGTGGAATGATCTAATAGGTATCGTGCTAAATCAAGTAATTCTTCACGATTATTCCTGGCTGCGTGACGGAGGCCTACCGTAGGGGTGTGCACAAGTTTATTGACCAAGCGCTCGCTAAACTCTTCTAATACAGTGAATTGGCATTTTCCAGCGGCAAGTTTTTGTTTAGCTCGTTGTAACTCTTGTTGTGCGACCTGTTGCATTTGGTTGCGATAATCACAGATGACGTCTTTGGCTCTTAGCGAGCGATGCCAGCGGATATAGTTATCCAATTCTGTATCAATCAACTGCTCAGCTTTTAATGCAGCAGAGCGCCGTTCGCTCATGCTTTTTTCGGTTACTAGCTGTAAATCATCAATGTTGTAAAGATGTACAGCATCTAATTCGCGGACGTTCGCCTCAACGTCTCGAGGTACTGCCAAGTCTAGAAAAAACATAGGCGCATTGGCGCGTTGAGATAATGCATGTTCGACTAAGCCCTTATTGATAAACGGGAGCGGACACGATGTGGCTGAGATAACGACATCAGCTTGATATAGATATTGAGGGATATCACCGATGCCCAGTGCGATTGCTGCATAGTTATTCGCGAGAAGTTTGCTGTTGTCATGGGTGCGGCTCGCGATCATGAAATCGTTCACCCCTTCTTTTTCTAAATATTTGGTAACAAGGGTTGCTGTTTCACCTGATCCGATGATGAATACTTTTAGGGGAGGGAAATCAGAAAAAATCTGGCCGATGAGTTGTACCGCAGCATAGGCGATAGATACGGGGTTATTGCCAATACCACTGCGACTTCTTATCCGTTTACTCGCGCTGAATACATATTCGAAAACGTGTCGTAAATTATTTTTAATAGTGCCTAGACGGCATGCCTGGTGGTACGCTTGCTTCATTTGGCCGAGAATTTGTGGTTCACCCAGCATCATTGAATCCAAACCGCTAGCCACTTGCAGTGTGTGGCGAACACCTTGGTAGCCATGGTGTAGGTAAAAATAAGGTGTAAGGGTTTCTGCGGACAGCTGATGTTCTCTGGCTAGCCAGGGTGCAATGCTGGTTGGATCATCTGTATCGCAATAGATTTCAGTGCGATTACAGGTCGATAAGATGGCTGCTTCATTAACGGCGGGCAAGTCCACTAAACTGTTGAGCAGAGCGTCTTTCATGGCCACTGGGAGTGCTACTTTTTCACGCACATCTAGCGGGGCCGTTTTGTGATTGAGTCCGCAGGCGACAAACACCATAGAAGTATATTCAGCAAAATGAAAGAAGGAATTGTAATTCATTGGTGGCAAGAATTGTATCCCAACATGTCATCAAAATTCATTTTTTATATTTTCCCAGGCTTTGCGTCACTCCTGATTCAATGAAAAAACTCAAGTTGTTTTACTTCCCGCCGCTAATGTTATTAGCCACTTTTTGTGCAGGGTAATGTGTCCTGATTAGGAGCGGAGAATGGAAATAATTTTTCAAGGTCGGCATGATAGTGATGAAGCCGGAGAGAGTATATTAAGTGTTATTCGTTTATTTAAAGAGCGATATCATATCGGTCAATTTCGTGAAATGCATTTATCTGTTACCTTAGTAGATGAGCAGGGTGAGGATGTCGAATTGGTTGATACAGAAACAGCGGAAGCCTATCGAACGTTTGAAGTGCATAGAGAGGGTCAAGAACAAGCGAGAATCGCAGGCCGACCAGCGTTGAAACTTGTGATTGATAATACCCGTAAACGTTAGTTAGAGCATCATCTAAAGGCTCTCTCACCCTCTGCCGCAAGTGGGAGAGGGGGCTTTAGTCATTTCATGATATATGAAATCACATGTTTCTGCTTACTCAAGGTTAAGGGAGTGTTTAATGGTTATAATGCTTACGGTGATTGCTGTTGTTATAAGCCTGGTCCTTGTTGTCGGTGTCCATGAAGCGGGGCACGCATGGGCTGCTCATTTCTTTAATGTAAAAATTAAGAAAATCTCAATTGGATTTGGTCGAGCTTTATTAAGTTGGCAAAGCAGAAGTGGCTGCCAATGGATGTGGTCGATGTGGCCAGTCGGTGGCTATGTGCAGCTTTTGAATTCACGTATTGAGCCGGTTTTGCCGGATGACTATCCCTATTCCTTCGATAAAAAACCTATTTGGGTGCGGTGTGTCATTTTATTGTCTGGGGCTGCTGCGAATTTGGTGATGGCATGGCTTGCATTGATGTTGATTCTTGTCTTGGGATATCAGCAAACACGGCCTGTCGTTGAAAAAATTAGCATGCAAAGTATCGCTTCTATAGCTGGCTTAACGGATGGGGATCAAATCATACGTGTAGCTGGTGAGCCTGTGTTTTCATGGAGAGGTGTTGGCATGCAACTCATTATGAATTTGGGTCATAATGATGTAGAAATTGTTGTAGTCAATGAAGCAGGAGAAATGCACCCCCTTCGACTTGATTTAATGAAATGGCATTACAGTGGTGGCAAGGAATCATTGCTTTCAGCGATTGGCATTACCCCTGACTTATCGGCAAAACAAGATGAGCAGGTTGCAGGTCTTCCTTGGCTTAAGGCCTTTCAACAAGCTTTTTTGCAAATGATGGGCTTACTTTATTTTTTTCTAGTGTTGCTAAAACAGTTGTTATCGGGAGTGATTCCATTTGCGTTACTGCTCGGACCGATTGGTTTATTCACTGCAATGGCTAATTCATTGTTGCAAGGCCTAACCGTTTTCTTATATTTCATTGCTAGTTTGAGTCTGTCTGTAGGTTTAATTAATTTATTTCCTATCCCTGGCTTGGATGGGGGCTCTATACTTTATGCTGTGGTTGAAAAAATCCGTAACAAACCGGTTTCCGTAGCGACGGAAATTTTATTGCATCGATTATTTTTCATTGCTTTTTGCCTGATTTTAGTGCAATTATTATTAAATGATTTCCAACGATATTTGCATTAGAATGTAGATAGCATGTCCATTTTTTGGACTATTGGAGGGAGCCAGCATGCCAACATCAACGTCATCATTAGTCACAGAGTTAGCTTTACGTGCAGCCACTAATACGGGCTCCAGGGACGTAAACGACTCCGGTACACAGGCAAACTCCATTAAGGAGACAGCGCTGCAACATGCGCAGGGAATGGTCGCGTCTGGAAGCAACGGAGCAGCAGTACCACAATTTGGTGGTCTCCAAGAGGAAGCGATTGCTCTTGCTCTTGTCGGCGTTACTGTGGCTTATTCAGCGATTACTGCCCAAGTTGCGGTGCTTAAAGATAAACGTCTATGTTTTGATAAGGAGCGTGAAGCGGGTATCGCGACTTTTATGATACCGAATAACAAAGAGGAAACAGACTTATACAATGAAGAGAAAGTGATGAAAGACTTTCTTGACATGGCAATGAGTAATTCAGTTTTTTCAAAGTACTTAGGAATTCATAGCGCAGATCTTGCTACCGACAAAACTGCTAAATTTTTCTCGGTCTTACCCTTTTATCGGATGAGTGAGGCCTTAGCTCAACCCGTATCTAGCTCGAGGCCACTTGACCGGCAACGTACGGCAATCAATTTATTTTTTAGATCGGCAATGCCTGATGCGATTGCCGACATTGACAATGGTTTTCAAGCAGAGTGGAAATTTGTGTCGTTTTGGAGATCAGCATTTCAACGAAGAAATTATTTAAATAGTCGACGAGCGCCACGATTCATTATGATGTGTATGTCTAATTTATTATGGAATCTACAGCATCCCGTCGATCCTGAAACGGGCTTTCCTTTAAGCTTATCGCGCAGTATTGAAATGTGCCGAAAAGTAGAGCTTTTTTTAAATCAGTTATTAAATGCTAACGCACGTCCTTATTTGGAAGAGCTTGATAGCGATGAAAATTGTCTCATGAGCTTTATGCGTAAACTCGAGGTTTACACCAAAGGATTAAGAGCGGCTTATGTGCAAGAGCAGTTACACGAAGTAAACTTTGATGAGATTACCAACAGTGCCCATCGAACATTAAGGATAATGGACAAAAGTGTATTTAAGTTGATTTACAAAAAGTATAACCCGGTAACCAAGAAGAACGAAGCCGATGAAAAAGCTGCTGAAACGCTTGCTGATTCGATCAGTTATATCAATGAGTTATTATGTGATGATCCCCATTTATTTTCCCAACTTGGACCAGCTCCTAGATGGATACCAAAAGCAGCAGGGGCGAATATTCCACCACAGACGATCATTGATCTGTTAATTATTTTCTGCCATTTATCATGGCATGAAAGGGATCATATGTTGGATAAGCTTTCAAAGAGCGCTATTCCTGGTGAGATAGAATTTTATCACGCGTTGAAAAAATTTGATCGGAAATTTATAAAACCGATTAAAGCCGTATGTAAAGAGGATTTAGGTGCCACGTATTGGTCGCCAAAATACATGGAAGTCGGTAAGCTGACCGCACGCAGAATCATTCCATTTATCACCTTGGTCATCGAGGATTATCGACTTGATGTTGATACCCTGCAAACCTACGAGCTTGCGAATAGGTCGCAAACCAATCTATTAGCCCCAAAAATATTAACAGGTCGGCAACAAGTACAAAATATTAATTTAGCCGCACAAAAAGGTAACAAAAATACCTCATATTACTATTGGGAGCTGTCACCCTACATCAAGGGTACGACGGCACTTGATGATTTGCCTAAATATCAATATCGCATGACTCAAGTGACACAATTAATGGATAGTGTCCGGGAGCTGGTGGAAAATTACCGTAGTTTCTTACTTAAGAAAGGGTTTCAATCTTTTTTGCTTAAATGTCTTGATAAAGTAAGTGTAGAAATCTTGGAGCTAGAAAGTCGTGTAGAAGAAGCGGATCAGTGCCTCGATAACAGTAAGCGAGTCAGTCGAGGTTTGATGGCTATTCTACGCCCATTGACCACGGACTTGGATTCTAGCTTGGAAGGATTTAGGAGCGCGATGACTGATTTTAAGAAAGTGGTGAGTGCCCCAGACTTTATTGCAAGGCAACATCGTGAGCTAACCACCAAAGTTAGTGCGATTGCCGAACAATATAAAGCCTTGTTTAATGAAAACAGCGGGCTTATTGTATTGTTGGAGTCGATGGAGCCACTAGAAGAGTCTGTAACGCCACCACCAAGCGCGGTGCAACACGAGAGTTCGGTCATAGAGAAATCGCTACGTATGGACTCTAAATACTCATCACAACTGGGTAGTTCGGTAGACTCGGGCGAAGTGGTTGCTTTAAGAGGCGTTGTGCAGACGTGTCATGATGCATTGTCTTATCAAAGCAAGACCAGTCGTAAAGGAATATTGTTGCGTGAATTATTAGAGACGATTGACCACCAACCCAATTTTACTGAAAGACAAATCATCCATGTGATTATCGAACTGACTCGCGTGACGGCAAGTGAACGAAAAACATGGTTTTTTCAAGCAGGGTATGGGCATACACGTTCTGCAAAAGCGTTGATGGCGGCAATCAAAGATCCTAAAGTCAATAAGTCTTTACCATTGGCGGCCATTATTTTGGGGGAGCCTGATGTAAAACTTAGCAAAGTTAATGATGCCCACATTTTGCAGCGCTTCGAGCGGCTGCATGACGGTAATCGGCGGTGGCAGGACTTATCGAGTAACATGCGCTTAGGACGTTTGCCGGAAAGCGTCGTAGAAAGATCCAAGGCAGCTCCCGCAGCATAAGGGTTCTAGGGTAATATCACTGCCTTGGCACAGCACCAGACATCAACTCGATCGACGCCTTGCATTTTTAGTAATTTTGCCAGTTCATTAACGGTGTTACCCGTCGTGATTAGGTCATCCACCAGTGTAATATGTTGGTAAGGGATGGGGGCGGCAAGAAATGCATCGTGAAGATTTTTTTGTCGTTGTCTGGCATCTAAACTAGCTTGTGGTGGGGTATTTCTTATTTTTTTGCATCGGTATAAATCGTAGGGTAATTTTAAAGTTTTACCCAGCTGCTTTGCTAATTCAGCTGCTTGATTAAAACCACGCTGTCTTAATCGTTTATAATGCATTGGGACTGGGATTAGACATTGGGTTTTCTCAGCCCCGGGTGGGATAGCATCCAAGATAAGCGTTGCTAAAAATGAGCATAAATAAAGCCCTTCATGGTATTTAAACTCATGCAATAATGTTCGTAGTGGCTCTTCAAAACGGCATGCAGCAACTGTTTGATCAACATAAGGTTTTTTCTTACAGCAGTAGCCACAAATTAAAAAATCATTCGTTGGAAGAGGAAGTGCGCAATGGTAGCAAGCAGGGCCAATGGGCTTGAGGTGCTGATGACATGCCGCACAGATTGCCAGACGGCTTCGATGATGTTGATTGCATAATGAACAGATAGTGGGCAGCCGTAGTCTCTGTGATATACTGGCCATTTTATGGCGCATGCGCGTTGGATTTCCTGGATCTAGATCTTGCCTCTCATAATGAATGTGAAAAACGAAATTTGCAAAGCATTTAACGATCATGCTGCTCAATATGAGCAAGCTGCGAAAATACAGCGTGAAATTGGTGGGCGTCTTTTTGAGCGTTTGGATTATATAAAAATTAAACCACAGTTTATTTTGGATTTAGGCTGTGGACCGGGGTCTTTTTCGCTGCAATTAAAAAAGTATTACCCTAAGGCGCGAATTATCGGGTTTGATGTGGCTTTTGACATGCTATTAAGGGCTAGAGATAAACAAAGTTGGCGCAAAAAGTGGTCATTGGTCAATGGTGATATGACGATGATGCCGTTTGAATCAGGTCTTTTCGATTTGGTGTTTGCCAATCAAGTCATTCATTGGTCACCATCGTTACCCTGTGTGCTCGGTGAATTAAATCGAGTCATGAATAAACAAGGTTGTTTGATGTTTTCCACCCTAGGACCGGATACATTTTATGAATTGCGTCAAGCCTGGGCCACTATTGATAACTATGCTCATGCTAATGATTTTATTGATATGCACGATCTAGGTGATAGCATGCTCGCAGAGCATTTTCTTGATCCAGTCATTGATATGGAAAAATTGACAGCTCATTATGAAACACTGCCTCAATTGTTGCAGGCTCTGAAAGCTCAAGGGGTACGGAACGTCAATCCTTTGCGCAGATCTGGATTGACTGGCAGGACCTCGTGGCGTGGCTTTGAACAAGCTATATCGGCATTTTGTACGGAGCACGGCAAATTTCCATTAACCTATGAAGTGGTTTATGGCCATGCTTGGAAAGGCGATCAGCGTCGTATGGATAAAGGTACAGAAACGACGATTTCTGTTGAACAGTTGCGAAAAAATTATTTAGAAACGTGCGCGAAATAACGCTTGTACGTTCGTAAGCTACACGATAACCCGAGGAGTTATTATGGAGTTTGTTAGCCGTTATGTTTCGTACCAACCTGATGAGCATGGGATGGTGGCGTATAATGCTGAAGATGATCGTGTTTGGCAAATATTATACCAGCGGCAGATGGAGTTGGTCCCTGGAAGAGCTTGTGATGAATTTTTATTCGGACTTAAAGAATTGGGTATTGCTGCAGATCGTATTCCGCAATTGCCTGAAATTAGTCGCCGACTTCAAGCAACGACGGGGTGGCAAGTTGCTGCGGTACCGGCTTTGATTTCCGCTCGTTCATTTTTTGAGCTTTTAGCCGAGCGACGTTTCCCTGCCGCAACATTTATACGGACAATTGAGGAACTCGATTACGTAAAAGAACCGGATATTTTTCATGAATTGTTTGGTCATTGTCCGATGTTGACCAATCCAGTCTTTGCAAAATTTATCCATGATTATGCTCGTAGGGTGTTGAGTTTTTCGGAAGCTGACTGGCCTCTTTTGCAACGTTTATTTTGGTTCACTGTTGAGTTTGGTTTGATTAATACGACCCAAGGCATGCGTGCTTATGGCGGAGGCATTTTGTCGTCCATTAGTGAGACGGTGTATAGCGTTGAAAGTGATGAGGCGATGAGGGTGCTATTTGATCCTGTTGCAGCATTCCGCATGCCTTATCGGATCGATATGTTGCAACGCGTCTATTTTGTTATTGACGACTACCAGCAGTTGTATAATTTTGTCAATGCGGATATTGGTATATTGCTGCAGCGAGCAAGATCATTGGGCGAGTATGCACCTTTTTTTCCTGTAGATAATAATAATCCCAATATCCATATTCATGCTTGCTAGTATTACTATTCAAGATCGCCTGGGAGCAATGAGTGGACTGTTATTCAGGAAGATCCTTCATAGCGTTCAGGATGAAGGAGCCTTGGGTTTTTCGTAAGTCTTGATTGTAATGATTTGTCACTCTTGTTAATATCTACGCATCTATTGGGTTCAATGGTTTTAAAGCCAGGGAGCATCGTTTGATCAGAGTGTTAATTGTTGATGACCATGCTTTGGTACGAATGGGTCTTCGACGATTATTGGATGATCAGCCCGATATTGATGTTGTTGCGGAAGCTGAAAACGGTGAAATGGCGTTGACCATGGTAAAGTTGCATCAACCTGATGTCGTTTTGCTGGATATGAAGATGCCTGGGATTGATGGTTGGGAAGTGACCCGGCGCCTGCAAAAAACAAGCCCACAAGTAAAAGTTATTGCTGTAACTGCTTTGAGCACAGAACCACTACCTAGTCGTGTGTTGCAATTAGGTGCGATGGGATACCTTACCAAAGAATCGGGCCCTGAAGAGATGGCAGCGGCGATTCGCAAAGTGGTTAAAGGGGAAAAATATCTGAGTGCTGAAATTGCGCAAAAAATGGCAATTAGTAGTTTACAAGCGTCGCAAGACTCTCCCTTTGATCTTTTATCTGAACGTGAAATGCAAGTCATGCTGATGATAACCAGTGGTATGGCGGTGCAGGATATTGCTGACAGACTCTTCTTGAGCAGTAAGACGATCAATGGTTATCGTTACCGCATGTTTGAGAAATTGGGTATTAAAAATGATGTTGAATTAACTTACATGGCGATGAAACATCGAATCATTGAACGTCCCAATGATGTGTTACAAGATGAATGACTACACGATCTTATCCAATTGATTTAACTATTTTTCTCGCCAATCTCACCGCTGAACCCGGTGTTTACCGCATGCTGAATGAAGAGGGGACTGTTCTTTATGTCGGCAAAGCAAGCAACTTAAAAAAACGTGTTAATAGTTATTTCAATAAACAGAATACCGGAGAAAAAACGCGTTCTTTGGTCAGTCAAATTGCATCCATTGAGGTAAGCGTCACTCGCAGTGAAACAGAAGCGCTGCTGTTGGAAAGTAACCTCATCAAATCGCTGCGGCCAAAATACAATGTGTTGATGCGCGATGATAAATCGTATCCTTTCATCCATATTTCCAACTCTAAATCTTTCCCTCGTATAGAAATGATTCGTTCGAAGAAAAAGCCACAAAAAGGCGCTTTTTTTGGTCCTTTCCCGAGTGTTACAGCGGTACGAGAAACATTAAATACCATTCAAAAAGTGTTCAAAATTCGCAATTGTAGTGACAGTTATTTTAGTGCGCGCTCTCGTCCCTGTTTGCAATATCAGATTAAACGATGTACAGCACCATGTACGGATTATATTTCTGTGCATGATTACCAACAATCGGTGGCCGATGCTACCCGATTTTTACAAGGAAAGAGCCAACAAATCCTTGATGAATTGGCTAAGCGTATGGATGAAGCGGTTGCTAGCCTTGCTTTTGAAGAGGCTGCACAATTGCGTGATCAAATAAAAAATTTGCGCCTGGTGCAAGAGCAACAAGGTGTTGTGCGCGCTCGTGGTGATGCTGATGTGATTGCAATTGAGGCCTACCCAGGTCGCGCCTGCGTCCAGTGTGTCACCGTTCGGGCTGGTGAAGTAATAGCCAGCCAGAGTTTTTTTCCATCGGTACCCCAACAGAGTTTAACTGAGGATGATGAGACGCTGTCTCTGTGGCAACAGATATTTAGTGCATTTGTAGCCTACTATTACGTCGATACGCCGGAGCGTATCCCCGCGTTGATTTTAACAAACGAAGCGGTTAACGAACTACAGCCCATGCAAGTGATGTTGAGTGAATTGCGTGGCAAGGCTTGTCAGATAAAAACACGGCCACGTGGGGTCAAAGCACGTTGGCTTGATTTTGCTTTGAATAATTTGCGTATGTCAATTGCAGAGCAGGCGTCTTCTGTTAAGCGAATGGCATCGAGATATCAGGCTTTGTGCTCATTGGTTCATTTGTCACATTCCATTTTGCGGATGGAGTGTTTTGATATTAGTCATACGCAAGGGATAGAAACAGTCGCTTCTTGTGTTGTATTCGATGCAAACGGTCCCTGTAAACGTGAATACCGTCGTTTTAATATTGGTGGTATTACCCCTGGTGATGATTATGCTGCAATGGAGCAGGCCCTTACGCGTCGTTTTACAGGCTCTACACGAACGGGCTCTTTACCAGATGTATTAATTATAGATGGTGGAAAAGGTCAAGTTGCTGTTGCGCGACGGGTATTAGATACGTTAAACATTGAAGGAATCATGTTGTTAGGGATTGCTAAGGGCCCCGGACGTAAAGTAGGTTGGGAGCGGTTAATTTTGGCAAATGAGTCATTGGAAATAACCCTGCCCGCCGATTCGGAAGCATTGCATCTTCTCCAACATATCCGTGATGAGGCACACCGGTTTGCTATTGCAGCGCACCGTAAAAAACGGCAAAAAGCGAGCCTTGATTCGTCCTTAGAAACCATCGAGGGCATTGGTACAAAGAGGCGTCAGGCATTACTTCGCCGTTTTGGGGGCTTACGAGAGCTAACCAAAGCCCCAATGGAAGAAATTGCTAAAGTGCATGGAATTAGCCATGACTTAGCTCAGCGTATTTATCGCCATTTTCACCCACAATCGCAGTAGTAATTAACCAAGATGAGATGTCATACTGCACAGTAGTACGTCAACGTCTGGAAGGGGAAGCAACATGCCTTTGATCATTAAATATGGCTGTGCACTATGGAAGAAATCAATCGATTTATTGCAAATTACTGCGGGAAATTACTCGGCTTTGGATAAACTGCCTAAGCTTGATAAAGACCGTGCCATCAAAACTATGGTAAAAAAATTGCCGCATTCGCAGATAATGGTAGCCATAGAACACTTATCGGCGGTTTGCTTTGATGTTAAAAAGGAATTATTTATTCGCCAAGGTTCAAGTAGCTTTTTAGCAGATCTTATCAAAGCCTATATTGATAGCCATGACGGGGTTCAGTTTGCGCAAGCCTATCTTGAGCACGGCGAGGAGGGTTTAATAGGGTTCAGATTCACTCCGCCATCGACGGATGTTTTGCAACTTTTATGGAAAATGGCTAATGATCTCAATAGCGTCGATGTGAAATATGCCGAGTATATACCAACCAATATTTCCAATAAGATTTGGCAACCCATTATTTTGGAGAGAGCACTAAAATTGCATACACTCGATCCAACGCAGTTATGCATTAATATGCAAAGATTTGCTAATAACAGTGAGTTGCAGAAGGCTATCTTAATGTCGAATTTGGTAACTGCTCAGACCAGTAGCATAGCAGCAACATCGGTATGTTAATGTACCCATTTTATTTCGGTGACCTGGAACAATGCCAATGAAATAAAATGTTACTCGTAAATTAAAGTTACACGTATCCATCAAGACGCTTTTAATTTATATTAATACTAAACTATCATATAGATAGAACGAAATGGAGATCAAGAGCCGCGAAAAAATAGCTGATACACTTTAGCGCTTGGATGAGATGTTAAACTGTATAAGTTATTTTTAACCAGTTCTCTAAAGGGTAGGAAGTCTTGTTAAATCTTCTTGCCTCCCGAGTAACGACTGAATTGGGAATCATGAAATGAAAAGATTAGTAGCAGTTATCGCATTATCGCTACCTTTAATAGCCAGCGCCGCAACGACTGATAATAAACCGATTTATTATGGCCCAGGTTTATGTGCATCACCACTTTATCAGTGTGTCAAAGTGGAGCATGGACAAAGCTGGGAATCAATGTTTCCTGATGAGCAGCAACGAGAGTTGGTGCAACGCGTTAATCGTACTTACAATTCTTTGTGGACAGGGAAAGAAATTGCTGTTCCGAAAGATTTAGCACATGTCACTCTCCTTGATCTTTCACCATTTCCTTTAACCAATAATAACGAACATGAAAAACTTATTGTTGTTGATCAGGATAAGCTTGCATGGGCTGCATACGATGCACAAGGTCAATTGGTTAAATGGGGGCCTGTGGCATCAGGGGGCGATAAATGTTCTGATAATAGCAGCCCAACGTGTCGCACAATGACCGGAATATTTCGAATCTTCAGTAAAGAAGATGTACATTGTAAATCGAATGTGTTTCCTATCGGTAAAGGTGGAGCAAAAATGCCTTACTGCATGTATTTTCATAAGGGACTTGCATTGCATGGATCAACAGATATTCCAGGCTATCGGGCTAGTCATGGCTGTGTTCGCATGTTTACTCAAGATGCCAAATGGTTGAATCAAGAGTGGGTGGAGCCATCCAACGAGGGAAACAATTTTTCGGGCACTAAAGTTGTCATTCGTCCTGTCACTTCAGGCGGAAAATGGCTTGAGCCGAATCCGCTAGGTACACCCTCTAAGCGGTCAAAAGCTCAAGCATCCAATGACGATAACACCGGTAACGGCTCATGGAAAAATCCTGATCTCTTTCCGCCAACCATCACTGAGAGAAAATTATGATAAACAACATAAAGTGCCTGAACCGCACGGCCATCATGTTTCTGTTACTTGCGGCAACGAGTTTGAGTTTTTCTGCAGAAAAAAAAGACGATACCCCTCCCTTGGGGTGTCGAGATGTTGGTTATAAATACCAATTAAAAATACTTGAGTTGTTCCCGGAAGAAGCGGGTGAGAAACAATCACTTTATTTTATTTTTAATGCATTACAGAAGCCTATCAATCTATACCAAATGCTGAAAGATGATAGTACGCGTAGTATGTTTTTAAATCATGTTATTTCTGCGCGTCAATGGTCTGTATTATCGACGAGTGAGAAAGAGCTTAAGTATATTTGTACTGTTGATGACCCAAAATTGAGTTACGGTAAAATTGTTGATTGTTCTCAAAGCCTTAAGGTATGTGAGTATGCCAGGGTGAAATATGGCATGAATAACAAGGGAAATTATTGGTTAGTGAAGAGTAACACGAGTGGTGGAGCGGTAAACGAGGTCATCCACTATGGCATTATTCCGCGCTAGAACATATTGCAGCGGTTAGGCTGTTTTCTATTGTCAATTTTTTGAAAGCGATACAAATAAGAGGGGAATCACCATGAAATCGCAAGGCCTTTTGATACCATGGTTTTGTCTGGTTGCTACTGCGGGTGTTAATGCGGCATTTGCCAGTGATGGTTTGGATGCTTATCGTCAAGGTAATTATGCTAAAGCGGCAGAACTTTTACCAAAGGATACGGGTAAAGATTCAATTATTGATTACTATATGGGTCGTATGCGTTTGTACGGGTATGGTCAATTAAAAAATAATGTTGAGGCAATGCACTTTTTTCAGCATGCAGCAGACAAAGGTTATTTACCTGCACAACATATCATGGCCCTCTATGCTCTGTTGAAAGACAATGATCCTGAGCAAGCCTTAACATGGTTTAAGAAGGCTGCCATCGATGTTAATGATACCCAAGCACAAATGTACTGCGCAGCAGCTTATTTATATGGTGTTGGTGCGAAAAAGAACGCGGATGTGGCCAAGAAATATTACATTATGGCTGCGAGGAACGGCAACAGTATCGCGCAATATGCCATAGCAGAGGATTTTCTTAATACGCGTCATGCAGAGAATAGAAAATTAGGTTTAATCTGGCTTAATAAAGCAGTGGCACAGAATAATCCTGCAGCACAAGTCAAGTTAGCAGAATTATATGCTAATGGTAATTTGGTTCCTGTTGATGTAGCAAAAGCAAAGGAGTTGATTGGCTTGGCCATTGCGCAAGGATATTTGCCCGCGCAGTATCAGATGGGGATGATACTTCAGCAGCAAAATGATTTGCCGCAGGCAAAAGATTGGTTCACAAAAGCGGCTATGGTTCACTATGCTCCAGCAGAAATTGCATTGTCAAAGCTGTATTCGCAAGCAAAAGGCCCGTTTTTTAATGCACACTTAGGCTTTTTGTGGATGTTAAAAGCAGCACAAAATGGTTCTAGTGAGGCACAACTTGCTTTAGTGACAATGTATAAAACAGGTCAGGGTGTAGATCTAGACGAAAATCTGGCAAAAGAATGGCAGCAAAAAGCCGTTCAATCGCAGAAGGATGATCCTAGTACTGCGTTAGTAAAAGCCGCACAGTGGTTAAGTTTAGGTAAATCAGACCAATTTGCTGCGAGTGGGTATCGTTTGAGGGGGATTTTTAGTGATTGGCACAATCCTGAGGCATTGAAAGAAAATCATTATAATCAAGCACCACAAATGGATGTAATTACTCGCGAGGCACTCTATAAGCCAAAATTTGTTATGGCCAATCCAAATGAAATTGCTATTAGTGAATACTACGATGCTTTGGCTGCGGTACTTGGTGGAACAAAACATGAAGATCTGGCATTTCCACGCTATTCAGTTGAAAAGCAATTGACTGCTCAGCAACGGGATGAAGTGTTAGCAGCTAATGATGGTGGTAGCTCATCACAAACGAAAGGTACTCAAGCTGATATTAGCGACCAAGCGCTATTTAAATTCTTACAGGGGCGAGCTGTGCTAGGGGATAACACGGCACAGTTTACTCTTGGGCAAATGTATCAAGATGGCATAGGTACGAACCAGGACATACAAGAGGCTATCAAAAATTACGAGTTGGCTAGTGCCCAACAAGACTTACGAGCAGAATATAACCTTGCCATGTTGTACCTGGAAGGGCACGGTATACCCGCTGATTATCAAAAAGCGATTTCTTTGTTAAGAGATGCTGCATTCAAAGGGAATGAATATGCGCAATATGCTTTAGGGCGTATTGATGAGCTGGGCTATCGTAATGCGGCAGGTGATCTTGCAATTCAGCCTGATGCTGAGCAGGCAATGGCAATGTATGACTTAGCAGCAGCTAATGACTACGGTCTTGCACAGTTCCGTCTGGCTGAAATGTTAGTGCGAGACAAAAACGTTGATCTGAGTCTTGCTAGCAAACAGCACCGTAATCAAATGCTCAAGCAACTGTATCAAGGCGCAAGCGATACGGGCGTTGCCGAAGCTGCTCTGCCGCTGGCATTTTTTAATGCAATGGCCAACGATACAGCGAAGCAAACTCACGCATTTGATGTGGCTAGTAAAGCGGCGAATCAGGGGGGCGCTGGGGCCGCTTTATTGTTAGGGCTGATGTACGATCGAGGCATTGGCGTTTCGGTAGATCAAAGTCAGGCTCTTCATTGGTATCAGCAAGCCGCTCAAAATCCTGTTACGGCGTTTATATTAGGTACTTACGCTAGCCAAGGCGTAGGCTCAAGCAAGGATATAGCAAAAGGAAAAGCATTATTGCAGCAGGCTGCTGATGCTGGGTTTTCCTATGCAAATCTGAATTTGGCAGTGATGGAACAACAGCTTGGTGAATCATTTTTACCAGAGCTTGATAAAGCGCGTACTTTAGGAAATAGCACGGCAGGTTTGTTGCTTGCTGATTACTATTTATCGCTTGCCAGTGATAATAAGCAAATGCAGCAAGCGCGAGATATTTATAAAAATCTTGCCGATAAAGGCGATAAAGAAGGCCAGCTAAAATTAGGCTTTATGTTTGACCAAGGCTTGGGAGGTGCTGTCGATGCAGTTAATGCGGAGAAATGGTACAGCCTTGCTGCTGAACAGGGCCAAGAGGTAGCTCAGTATTTGCTAGGTCACCTTTATCAATTAGGGCGTATCGGGACGCAACCTGATTATGTCCTAGCCAAAAAATGGTATGCCAGTGCACAGAACAATTATGCTCCAGCTGCGGTTGCTTTAGGGTTTATTAATGACACGGTAGATGATGACTATCAGCAAGCACTCATTGGTTATCAACTTGCCGTAGATAAGCATTCACCCGTCGGGCAGTTTGATATGGGACTTATTTATGAAAAGGGCAAGGGCCTACCGGTTGATTATGCGAAAGCTCATGAGCTTTATCAAGAAGCAGCAGAACAAGGGCATGGTCAAGCCATGGCTCAATTGGCAGGATTGTATTTAAATGGCTCTGGTGTTTCTCGCGATGCGGAACAAGCATTCACTTGGTACAAAAAAGCAGCTGAAGCGGGTGATCGAGATGCACTGTATCAACTTGGGTTGCTATCAGAAACAGGGGTGGGCACTAAGCTTGATTTTTCTGAGGCAATAAAATTCTACCAACAGGCTGCGGATAAAGGTAATGCAAATGGTATGCTTGCTTTAGCGCGCATATATCAATATGGCTTGGGTGTAGCGAAAGATAGCCAGAAAGCGGAAGGATATTATAAGGATTTAGCGGTACAGGGTAATGCTTATGCTCAGTATCAATTAGCGACGCTTTACTATGAAGGTATCGATGGTAAGCGTATGCCAATAGAAGGTAAGAAAATGCTGCAGCAAGCAGGGGAGAATGGAAGTCAACAAGCTCTCCGGGTGTTGCAATGGTTAGATACCCAGTCACAAGAGCGCACGAGCTTTATCGAGCCACCGCTAATCAATCAAGCGCCTGTTGCATCTGAGCAACCTGCGGAATTAATGTATTTGGATGCTTTGAATGAATGGAATCGAGGCGATGAGGGATCATCTAAGTTAATTCTTCATCGCCTGATGACTCAGTTTCCAGATTATGATCCCGCAAAACGAGCCTATGAACAATTAAATAACCAATTGAAGCCCTCCGCGATTTTCGGGTAAGGGTATTTTAGCGATACGGGCTAAACATCTCGGCCCGTATGCAGCGTAGCGAAATACAGGCGCATTGAATAAAGGATTATAATGGGAAAACTAACTGTCGCTGAAGTTCTAGTTGATACACTATCCTCTTTGGGTGTTAACCGTGTTTACGGTGTTGTTGGTGACTCTCTAAATGGGATCACTGATGCCATTCGTCGTAAAAAAAATATGGAATGGATACACACTCGCCATGAAGAAGCTGCGGCATTTGCAGCGGGTGCTGAAGCACAATTAACCGGCGAGCTGGCCGTGTGTGCTGGCAGTTGTGGACCGGGTAATCTACATCTTATTAATGGACTCTACGATTGTCATCGTAGTCAAGCACCGGTCCTTGCAATCGCCGCACATATTCCTTCGGTAGAAATAGGAAGTGATTATTTTCAGGAAACGCATCCTCAACTGTTGTTTAAGGAATGCAGTTACTTTTGTGAGTTGGTGTCTTCCGCGGACCAAATGCCAAGAATGCTGTCAATGGCTATTCAAACAGCACTGAGCAAGCGGGGAGTAGCCGTTTTGGTTATTTCTGGGGATGTTGCACTGCAAATAGCGAAGAACCATACAACGGCGTTTTTGCCACACCAACCCAAGCCTTGTGTCTCGCCAAATGAAGATGAACTGAAGCAAATGGCTGCGATTCTTAATCAATCTTCTAAAATCACCTTATTTTGTGGACATGGTTGCGCAGGTGCACACCAAGACTTAATGCAGTTATGTGAGGTATTAAAATCACCGACGGTGCATACATTACGAGGTAAAGAGTACGTTGAATATGACAACCCGTATGATGTTGGTATGACGGGTTTTATTGGTTTTAGTTCTGGCTATTATGCAATAGAAGATTGTGACACGTTGCTGTTGTTGGGAACAAATTTTCCTTACCGACAGTTTTATCCCAGCCATGCTCGTGTTATTCAAGTCGATATTCGAGGTGAGAACATTGGTCGTCGTTGTCCGGTAGAGCTTGGCGTCGTTGGAAATGTTAAAGACACCATACAAGCGCTGTTACCCTATCTCACGCCACATAAAGATCATATGTTTTTAGATAAAGCGGTTCAGCACTATAAAGAAAACAGAGTTAAACTTGATAATTTGGCAACTGGAAAACCTGGCGGCGCGATTATCCATCCGCAGTATTTGGCGAAGTTAGTCAGTGATGTTGCCAATAACGATACAATTTTTAGTTGCGATGTTGGAACGACTACTGTTTGGGCTGCACGCTATTTGCAAATGAATGGTAAACGTCGGTTACTGGGCTCTTTTAATCATGGCAGCATGGCCAATGCGCTCTCTCAAGCCATAGGTGCGCAAGCCACATATCCTCAACGTCAAGTCGTTGCCTTGTGTGGGGATGGTGGTTTTAGCATGCTGATGGGCGATTTTATTACGCTCAGTCAACAAAAGTTACCCGTAAAAATTGTCATTTTTAATAATGGGGTACTTGGGTTTGTAGAATTAGAAATGAAAGCAACAGGATTTTTAAATTTTGGCACTGAGCTGCAAAACCCCAATTTCGCAGATATGGCTCAAGCGATGGGAGTAATGGGTGTTCGTGTTGAGGATCCTGGTGATCTTAAGGACGCCTTATCTAAAGCATTTGCCCATCCGGGACCCGCTTTGATTGATGTAGTAACCAATCGTTTTGAGCTTGCTATTCCACCTACCATTACGGCTGAGCAGGTAAAAGGGTTTACCCTATACATGGTAAAAGCTGTTATGAATGCCCAAGGGAATGAGGTATTTGATATGGCTGAATCAAATTTGTGGAGATAAATGCAGTAGAGATATGAAGGGTTGTCCATTCATCTGCTTCAATCATAATACAAGCAGCCACTCAGAAGCTAAGGTCAAGTGATTCTTTTGAGGTAGCAATGATTGCCTTCACTAGGCCTTAAAGAGTATGGTTTTAATAAAAAAATAGGTTATTAGAACCGAACCGGCAATGCCGGTTCGGGTGTTTTCGGACTTAGAGCGACGGAAACGCTAGATTAAGCTGCCATAGCTTTAACGCGGGCGCTCAGGCGGCTTTTAATACGGGCAGCTTTATTTTTGTGCAACAAACCTTTCCCTGCTGCTTTATCAATGATGGGTTGTGCGGAAGCATAAGCTGCACGTGCAGCCTCTTTGTCGCCAGCTTCTACTGCTTTGAGTACATTTTTAATAAAGGTGCGATACATAGAACGCGCACTTGCATTACGTTGGCGCAATTTAATGTTTTGGCGAGCGCGTTTAATTGCTGACTTAATATTTGCCACTTACAATCTCCACAGGTACAGGTGAAACAAAAGATATCGATCATGCCCAATTCGGAGTAAATTGTCAAGGTACTGTTTTACAGAAGTGTTTTACACGATGACTCTATTGTTGAAATTTTAGTAGCACAGGGGAGAATATATGATGAGGATAGCGAAATTTTCACATCAGTGACGGTGTTAGCTGCTGCAGGAATTGGTGGTGGATTAGAAATGTATGATTTTGTCCTTTACATTTTCTTTGCCCAACCCTTTCCGCATTGTTCTTCCCTAAAGATGATCATTTCATTGGTATGATGGCTACTTATGGAGAAAAGTAGGTCAATGCACTCATTTGAAAGTCCCTCCCTTTGAAAAAAGGAGGTTAGGAGGGATTTGTTAAATGCATTATATAAAAATGCTTCTTTCATTCGCTAAGATGATGAGCCGGTGTTTCTACAGCAAGATCTTCTTCACGAACAAGCGGATCGGGTTGATTTTGCTGGATTTCCTCTTGCAGGCGTTCTTTTATAGAACGACAGCGTGCTTCGGCTACTCTATCTTGCTCTCCCTGAACTTGATCTACTCTTTGAACGTTGGTCGGACCAATAGCAATGACAGCCGCATCTCTTATGGTTGTTATACACGAACTGATAAAATTGCTCAGCGGTTTTAATCCAAAACTATTTTTTATCGCAAATCCTATGCCCTCAAAAGCATAGGCTATTGCTGATACCACATATTTGAATGGATTATATCCAAGCGTTCCCACCGCATCATTAATCCGACGACCAAAATCTTGTAATGCCATTCCGACCGCTGAAAGAACAGCGCCACCGACATAACCTAAGTTCCCAACAAAGTTAATGGTTTCTTTAATTAAGCTAAGAGAGCTATAAACGATTTTGGCCATTAGCATTTGGGGGATTGATGTGTTGTTTATTTGATAATGACGACCATGTTTGAGTAATAGGCGCTGAAGCATATCGGACAATTCACTACCATTCGTCGATTGAACTGATTTGATAAATTGTTGCTGTATG
>CAMBDN010000008.1 GCA_945865355.1 Legionella genomosp. 1 | reverse complement strand
GAGAAATAAGCATGGCCGCTCACCTTGCTTAAAGCAGACGGGTTTAATTTCATATCAGCAAGGACTAACAACTCCGTTGCCATTGTTTGCGCTAATTTAGCCTCACCTTTTAAACGGTAGTTACCATTACGATTGATAGCGGTTAGATTGAATTCACTAAAGGGTAGTAATGAACCATCTTGAAAATGCACCAAAGCTGAAACATTTTTAATAACTATTTTTTGTTGTCCTAACAACCAACCTAATATAGGCAAATAAGCTTCAGGCTCTAGCGTAGTGACCTCCCTATCTTGCCGCAGTCCATCAATTTGCCAGCAATTGTTCACTTGACGCAATATTAAATGAACATCATCAACATAGAGAATTCCAGGCTGGATATTCCAATTCCATAATGAGCGAAATAAATTGATACCAACCAGCAGTTTAGCCAACTTTAAAACATGGTTGTTATTATCTAATACGGTCACTTGATTCAGCTTTAAAACAGGCTCAAACCAATACCAACTCGTTTCCATGCTATTGATGCTGACCGGCTGACCAATAAGTAACGATAAATGTCGCTCAACATCTCCTTTATATTGTTTAGCCCATGGGGTTAGAGCGCGAAAGAGACTAAATACGACCGCGATAATAATCAACGAGATAGCAAACGGCATCCGACATTTTTTCAGCAGTCGAGTACAACGCTGCCCCCATCTAATACTCGGCTTTTCTGGTAGTTGTATTATCATTTTTTTCAGAATTCTTTCGCTTTTGCGTTTAGCCATTACGCTCCTTATCAGTCCCACCCTCTCACTAAGGGGGGCTAGGAGGGATTTGTATCTGCATTCATAATCCCCTTAGTCTCCCTTTTTCAAAGGGGATTATGTCTTTGTTTTTTCCTTCTCGTTCAACTGACGTAAGAAAGACATTTTATCAGCAATTTTACTTTCCAAGCCACGATTGACCGGTTGATACCAGTTTGGATCTTGCATGCCGTCAGGTAGATACGTTTCCCCTGCTGCAAAACCATGCGGCTCATCATGAGCATACCGGTACTCACGCCCATAGCCTAGTTTTTTCATTAATGACGTGGGCGCATTGCGCAGATGTTGTGGTACGTCGCGCGATTTATCTTTTTTAACAAACTCGATTGCCTGCTGATAAGCCATGTACCCTGCGTTACTTTTGGCGGCTACCGCCAAATAAATGACCGCTTGCGCCAAAGCCAACTCACCTTCAGGAGAGCCTAAACGCTCATAGGTAGCAGCAGCATCATTGGTGAGTTGTATAGCACGCGGATCCGCAAGTCCTATATCTTCCCATGCCATTCTGGTAATGCGTCGCATGAGGTAGCTAGCATCTACCCCACCATCAAGCATTCGGCATAACCAATAGAGTGCCGCATCAGGGTTAGATCCGCGAACCGATTTATGCAATGCTGAAATCTGATCATAAAAATGATCGCCTGCTTTATCAAATCGACGTACGTTCGCCATGAGCGCGTTATTGACCAACTTACAATCAACCGTCCGAACATCCTGAATGCCAGCAGCGATATTGATTTGTTCTAGTAAGTTCAGAAATCGGCGCGCATCGCCATCAGCATAAGCAATCAAGCTCTGCTCTGCCTCTTTTTCAAAGAGTAAATCGGTTAACACTCTTTTTTGTACGCGTTGCAATAGTTGTTGCAGCTCCTGGTCGGTCAACGACTGCAGCACGTACACCTGCGCGCGAGATAGCAATGCTCTATTGACTTCAAATGAAGGGTTTTCAGTCGTCGCGCCAACAAACGTGACTAAACCTGACTCCGTATAAGGTAATAAGGCATCTTGTTGTGATTTATTGAATCGATGAATTTCATCGATAAATAACAGCGTATGACGATGCAGAGCCTGGTAGCTTTGCGCCAGATCCATTGCTGCACGAATATCTTTAACACCAGAAAAAACAGCAGAAAGTGCTATCCATTCACAGTCAAATGCCTGCGCCATCAATCTTGCTAATGTCGTTTTACCAACACCGGGTGGGCCCCACAAGATCATTGAATGCGGCTTACCTGATTCGAAAGCTATTCTTAGGGGTTTACCTGGACCTAATAAGTGGCTTTGGCCAATCACATCATCTAACGTAGTGGGTCTCAAAAACTCAGCAAGTGGCGGTACCTTAGGGTCCGCTACCCCACTCATTGCTTCACCACGTCTACACCTTTTGGTGTTTTGAATTTAAATAAATCCGGCGCCAATGTTGGATTATTTTTAATCTTGCTTAAGGTGACATCGGTATGCTGGCCTAATTGATCGAATAACTCGATGCCTGTCAACATACTACCTTCAAAAGCTAATTTCATCCGCTGGAAATTTGCCTTATTCGATTTTGCGTGTAAATCAAAATACTCTTTATTTCCCTCTTTATAAGTTGTCACATCAAAATCACGTGTCACGGTATCATCATAGCCACTTAAAAATAATGCAGCCGTACCGCCAAAACCTTTTTCTTGTTTTTTTACTGTCACTTGTTCCAAATCAACATCATAAACCCACAACTTTTGGCCATCAGCAATAACCAATTGCTCCATCGGTGATTTTGTTTGCCAACGGAAATGCCCTGGACGAGATAAAGCCATTGTTCCCGAAGATCGGGACACTTCATGCTGTTTGGCAGAAACCACCTGACCAAATGAAGCACTCATGGTACGAATAGCGTTTAATCTAGCCTGCAGATTATCGCTGATTGAATCACTACAAACATGATCCGCCCATAATATCAGTAGAAACCATACAACTTTTTTCATGACTGACCCTCTACTCTTGAGATACCGACACTAAGACATCGCGAAAACCACCTTCCATCGGCCCCACTACGCCTGTTCGCTCCATTTCTTCCACTAAGCGTGCCGCGCGGTTATAGCCAATTTTCAATCGGCGTTGTACGGATGAAATACTGGCCTTGCGCGTCTGAATAACAAATTCAACAGCCTGGTCATAAAGTGGATCCAATTCCTCGGTCGATTGACCTTCCTCACCCATACCACCATCAATACCATCACCATAGCTTTGTGTTATTTCATCGATATATTCAGGTTCACCACGTGCTCGCCAATCATCAGCAATTCGATGGACTTCTTTATCATCAACAAACGCGCCATGCACTCGTAAAGGCGCACCCGTACCTGGTGCCAAGAAAAGCATGTCACCATTACCCAATAATTGCTCAGCACCCTGCTGATCAAGAATCGTCCGTGAATCAATTTTTGACGACACTTGAAAAGAGATTCGGGTAGGAATATTCGATTTAATAAGGCCGGTTAATACATCAACTGACGGGCGTTGCGTTGCCAAGATCAAATGAATCCCCGAGGCCCTAGCTTTTTGCGCAATACGAGCAATCAACTGCTCTACTTTTTTCCCAACCACCATCATCATGTCAGCTAATTCATCGATGACAACAACGACATAAGGTAGCGATCGTAGAAGAGGAGCTGTCGTATCCATTGAATCAACGGGCTTCCATAAAGGATCAGATAACGGGGTACCGGACGCTTGGGCTTCAACGACCTTGGTATTAAATCCAGCGAGGTTGCGGACCCCTAAAGAGGCCATCAAACGATAGCGTCTCTCCATTTCTTCCACACACCATCGTAAGGCACTCGCTGCTTCTTTCATATCAGTAACGACAGGCGTCAACAAATGAGGGATACCATCGTATACGGATAACTCCAACATTTTTGGATCAACCATGATCAATCGAACTTGTTCGGGCGTCGCTTTGAACAGCAAACTTAAAATCATGGCATTAATGCCCACTGACTTTCCGGAGCCCGTTGTTCCTGCAACCAATAAATGAGGCATTTTCGCCAAATCGACCACCATAGGGTGGCCTGCAATATCGACACCTAACGCTAAGGTTAACGGTGAGTGTGCTTGCTGATACACCTCTGCTGATAATACTTCGGATAAACACACCATAGCCCTGTCACTATTAGGCAACTCGATCCCTACGACTGTTTTTCCTGGGATAATTTCAACAACCCGCACACTGGTTACTGATAATGAGCGCGCTAAATCTTTTACCAAAGCCGTCAGTTTACTAACCTTAATACCTGCCGCTAATTGCAATTCAAAGCGAGTAATCACAGGACCCGGATGTACAGCAACAACATCAGCCTGGATACCAAAATCCAGCAAATGTTGCTCAACCTCACGGGATAATGATTCCAATTCTTGATGCGTATAACCACCCATCGGTATACCGGGCGGGCCTTTGTCCAACAGTGACAGTGACGGTAAATTACCTGTAACCGGTGCTTTATAGGCAGGAGGCTCTTTCGCTAGCTTCACGGGTTGTGGCTTTTCTACCACGGCAGCTGCTACGGCCACAGGGGTTGCCGTAGGCACTAAACGCTCTTTTTTTACTTTTACATCACCGAGGCTCACATTTGCGGCTCGTTTCGTTTCAACCGGCTTCTCAGGTCTTTTCATATACGATAATGCGATAGCGAACAATGGACCACTGGCACGTACCGCTTTCAACACGCTACGTATAACCAATAAGGTATAGTAACCAATGATCTCCATGGCATGTACCCAAGAGAGACCGGTCAGCAACGTGACCCCTACCAGCACCATCGCAAATAATATTAACAAGGTTCCTTGAACATTGAATGCTTTATTCAAACCAGCAGCCATCGACTCCCCGATGATACCGCCTAAACTATGACCAACGGCTTGCACTTCACCAACGGCTCCTGTGCTCAGCAACCCCGCAGCACCGCATAGCAAAAAAACCAATCCTGACCCACGCAACAATAGCATCGGCTTATTGACAGCACGCAAGGCCCAATGATCTTTCAGAATCATCCATGCGACATAAGCAAAACCAAAGGGTAAAAGATAGGCAATATAACCCAACAAAAAATAGAGTCCATCGGCAATGTAAGCCCCTACTTGTCCACCCGCATTACCAATACCCATGGCATTTTGACGAACATGCGACCAACCCGGATCGTTCGTGTGATAGGTGAATAAGGATAACAACACAAACATCGCCGTGGTCAGCACTAAGATAAAGCTGCCCTCACTGATCCGTTTGACTACAAAAAGTGGCAAGGCTTTTTTAGGGGCGCCAGCCTGATGACCCGTTCGCTGTTTTACCATAAGTATTTTAAAGCTTCGCATTTTGTCATACTATTCGCCATATTATCATAGAAGGCAAAGAAAATGAGCACTCAAAATCACCATCGTCTGATTATACTTGGCTCAGGTCCAGCGGGTTATACTGCTGCAGTTTATGCTGCCCGTGCCAATTTAAATCCTATCCTTATTACTGGCTTACAACCTGGCGGCCAATTAACCACAACCACGGACGTAGATAATTGGCCTGGGGATGTTGAAGGCTTACAAGGTCCTGCATTGATGGAGCGCATGCAACAACACGCAGAGCGGTTCCAAACGAAAATTATTTTTGATCAAATTAACCACGTGGATCTACAGAAAAAACCGTTTGCTTTAACCGGCGATAGCGAATCATATACCTGTGATGCGTTGATCATTGCCACTGGAGCTTCAGCTCGTTATCTTGGGTTAGATTCTGAAAAAGCTTATCAAGGACGTGGCGTCTCTGCTTGTGCCACCTGTGATGGATTTTTTTATCGCAATAAAGACGTTTGTGTCATTGGCGGCGGCAACACAGCTGTTGAGGAAGCGCTTTATTTATCCAATATTGCATCGTCAGTAACACTGGTGCATCGCCGTGACAGCCTTCGTTCAGAAAAAATTCTTCAAGACAAGCTCTTTGAAAAAGCACGAAGTGGTAACATCAAATTAATGTGGAATTACACCCTTGATGAAGTGCTAGGTGATGGCATGAAAGTGACACACGCCAAGGTACGAAATGTACTCACCGAGCAATCTGAAGATCTAAAGGTTGATGGTGTTTTTATTGCCATTGGCCATACGCCAAATACCGAATTGTTTAAAGATCAACTGGACATGAAGGATGGCTATCTAACGATTCGTTCAGGCTTACAAGGCATGGCAACTGCAACCAACATCCCTGGGGTATTTGCCTGTGGCGATGTCGCAGATCATGTCTACCGACAAGCCATCACCTCTGCAGGTTTTGGATGCATGGCCGCTCTTGATGCTGAAAAGTATTTAGACGACGTCATGAAATAACACAAAGTGTTCGTCTACAATACATTTTTGGAGTATTAATATGCCTTATCCCAAATATTATGCCACCTACTGCGTGATGGATGGCACAGCAGGTGCCAATCCATTTTGGCATTCTTGTCTAATTTTATCTGTACAGGAATCGGAAACCGGACCCGTTCGTGTTGTTGACTCCGTTGGTTTCTATAGCCAACCAAGTACAACAACGAATCCGCTGATCAAAGGAGCAAAACACGTTCTTGGTTTTAACATTGACCTGCAAGACAGTCATGGCATTTTAGTACAAGAAAAATTACGCACCCTGGATGGAGATGGTCTGCGTGGCATCACTTTTGAAGCAACTAAAAAACAATTTGACCAGCTGAGAGCATCCTACACGAAAGAAATGGCCTTGGAAAAAGAAGCGATTAAAGAATTGGACGCCTATTTGCTAAAACGCGGCGAAGAAGCCAATGCCTACACACGCTATATCGCAGAAAAATCATTAGCAGCCGTTGAGAATCGACAACCACGGCTGAAGCCCTTCCACATCACCATGAGCCTAAATAGAAATGGCTTTGATAGCAGCAAATCGCATGCCTGTAAAAACTATGCTTTAAATTTACTGGTGGACAATAAAATCATTGATAAAAAAATGCGTGATCATATTACCGGTGGCGTTTCAAAGCACGCATTCCCCCGCTTTGGCAATACCCCCAAGCAAATACGCTTGGTGAGTACGGGCGAGCCAGAAATTGAAGTGTCGCGAAACTCTAGAAAAGTATTTTTCAATCGTGTCTGGAATAAAAACAATTTATATTGGGCAACGCCCCTCAATCTCTACACCAAAGAACCCACAACCGAACCTGTCGTAACAGAAGATCTTTCCCCTTTTGTTAGGAGCATACTCAATCGTACCCGCGACGTTGAAATGAATTTACGACATAAAATCGGCGAATTTGAGAGCAACTCCAGAAGAGTATTTCACCGCAAACAACAATTACAAGAGCAGCTGCATCGTGTTGAAGGGCTTTATGAAGAATTTAGCGTGGCTTATAAAAACCAGATACCCCATTGTTTAGCGGGTAAACTATTACATGCCGAAACCACCCTCAACGTTGCCTCAATGACACTTAGACCCGAAAGAGTCAATTACCCATTTATGATGCGACTCTATGAAAGTGTTGCCATACGCAACGCGCTGCTCTCTATGCTTTGCTTGGTCGTTGCTGCTGCGTTGATGAGCACTGTCGTCGGAGCTGTGGTAATGACGACCGCAGGATTGGCGGCTGGTCAACAAATGTATCGTTTCTTCAAAGAAGAAGCACAGCATGCAAAAATGAACCATGATTATTTGGCGTTTCAGCACGCTAAACGACGTAGGTCTTCAGCCACTGATGATGCTCTAGATGTCGAGGAGAGCGCTTCTCCATTGGCTTTCTAGAGGCCGTCGCTGCATTCGGGCGAAAGCTCTTCGGGCTGATTGTAACTGTGATTAATATATACTAAGGTGCCGTCCTCTTTTTTTAAAGAGGACGGTTACGTAGTGACGGAATAAATGTGTTATTATTTGCGCTCTTGTACATCTGTTAATCTTAATGAGAATCGCTTTGCAAAAAAAATACAGTTTAATCGCCCTGCTTCTTATCCTTGCATTTGCAAATAATGGTTTTGCACAAAAAAGAATAATGGCAATCACCATCGATGACTTACCTTTTGTTGGGGAAAGTCAAAATTTTCACTTGAGCATGATTATTGATGCTTTTAAAGCAGGTGAAGTGCCAGCAACAGGCTTTGTTATTGCCAGAGAAGTGACCACACAAAATTTGCCAACACTGCGAAAATTCCAAGAAGCAGGCCTTGGGCTTGGAAACCATACGCTATCGCATGCCAATTTAAACAAAATGAGTCCTGAAGCCTATATCCAAGATATAGCCACCGCTGACAGAATTTTATCTCCCGTCATGACTGAGCCTAAATTTTTTCGTTACCCTTATCTCGTCATGGGCGCAGGAAATAAGAAGGATAAAGTTATTCGCTATCTTAACTCAAAGAACTATCAAATAGCGCCCATTAGCATCGACAGCAAAGATTTTATATTTAATCAGCTGTTGTTATCTGTGCCGCAAAATGAAAGACGCAAATTTCTTGAGGTCTTAAAACCGTGCTATCTTGATTTCATTTGGCAACAAACGTTAAAAGCCGAAGAACACACACGCTATATTCGCAAACCCGATCAAGCACAAATTTTATTGATCCACGCCAATTTGCTCAACGCTTATGTTTTACCTGATATTATCAATCTTTTCAAACAAAATGGATTTACTTTTATCAGTTTAGAAAATGCATTAAAAGGCGGCGACAACGTTGAAGCACCAACGGCTATTGCAGAGAAACCCATGGATACTGCAAGCAATGGGTATGGTTTAATGGCATGGGACTAAGAAAATCATGCCGCAGATAGCGCACTTACAATTGCCATTTTCCAATTTTTAGTGCACTATCTGCGGCTTATTCGTTCGACTACAGAGAGATTTATGGCAAAAGAAGATCATATTGAGATGGTAGGTACCGTTATTGACACCCTTCCGAACACCATGTTTCGTGTTGAGCTTGAAAATGGACATGTTGTTACTGCCCATATTTCTGGTCGCATGCGTAAAAATTACATTCGCATTCTGACGGGTGACAAAGTTAAAGTCGAACTAACACCCTATGATCTAAGCAAAGGGCGTATTATTTTCCGCGACAAAAACTAAAACTAGCTACCAGCTACCATCATTTGGTCTATCAATACTGAGCCGCAACGTGTCGCCACATTTGGGTTGATATCGTTGCCAACAGCTTTAATCGACGCCAACATATCCTTTAAATTTCCAGCAATGGTTATCTCTTCAACAGGATATTGAATCTTGCCGTCTTCCACCCAAAAACCACTGGCGCCCCGAGAATAATCCCCAGTCAATATATTAACACCCTGTCCCATCAATTCAGTAACTAACAACCCCGTACCCATTATTTTCAACACATCACTTAAATTGCCCGCGGTGGGATCGACGGTTAAATTAAATACACCACCACTATTAGCGGTGGTTTTTAAACCCATCTTACGAGCCGAATAACTACCAAGCACATATTGACAAATTTTACCGTCCTCTACCCAAACATTGTTTCGCGTCAGTACACCCTCACTATCAAAAGCGCTACTGCCTAAAGCACCGATTAGGTGGGGTTGGTCGTAAACTCGTATCATTTTTGGAAAAAGCTGTTGTCCAATTGAATCCAACAAAAATGAATTTTTTCGGTACAGGTTAGAGCCACTGATTGCGCCTATAAACGATGAAAACAAACCACTGGACACACGAGAAGAAAACAAAACCGGTGATTTTTGTGTTTTTACTGGCTTAGCGCCCAGACGACTTACCGCACGCTTAACCGCGCTCTCGGCCAATAACTCAATGGGCAGAAGATCTGTTGCTTTCCGTGCTGTTGTATAATCATAATCACGCTGCATCAGATCGCCTTCTTTCGCTATCAACGAACAACTGATCCCATGCCGGCTACTCGGTATCACACCTGAAAAACCATAACTGTTCGCATAACCATGGCAAAACGTATAGGTGGATATATTAACACCATCTGAATTTCCAATACGCGTGTCCATCGCTAACGCCTGCTTTTCGCAGCTCAGCGCTATTTCAATCGCTTCAGGCGGTGTGATGGACCAAGGATGACACTGATCCAAATCCGGATATTCAGAAGCCATTAAATCGCGATCAGCCAGCCCAAAACAAGGATCAGCAGCACTGACCTTGGCAATATCGATTGCGGCCAACACCATCGCCTCTATCGCCGCTGGAGAGGTATCCGTGCTACTCGCACTCCCTTTGCGCTGCCCAATATATGCGGTAATACCTATCCCGTTATCCTCACTAAAGGCTACTGTTTCAACCTCACCCATCCGCACATCGATAGCAAAACCGATATCATGATTAACAGCCACAGACGCATCCGTTGCGCCTTGTTCGCGTGCGCGCGCCAAAACCTCTTGCATAATTGCAGATAATTCTTCGGTTGACTTAAGCCTACCACTATTGATATTTTGCGGTAATTTTCGCATGATACGTCCACTTGTTAGAACCAATGCACACAAGGATACAAGATTAACATGCTGAGGCAAACCATTGTTTACCATCTAAATTCAATGCACTCAGAAATGAAAGCGTTTACCAACCGTTTTCGCCTTGGTTTACCCATGAAGCATGTTTTCGCTCGTCTTTTACTTCTCTGTTTTATATTTACCTCTTCGTTAGCAATGGCCGATGAATGGAAAAAATTGGCACCCGGCATTGAATATGTCGATTTAGGTACAAATTTATTAGCGCCCTGGTCCCATGTTCATGTATTCCGAGTGGACCTCAAAAAAAATCAATTAGATATGGTCATGGCAAATTTTCTATCACTGCCTCACGCCTCTATCGATGAATTTGCCCACTTCAGTAAAGCCCTACTGACAATAAATGGCGGCTTTTTTGACCACAAACATCACCCCCTCGGCCTACGGATTGGCAATCAGCAACAATACAATCCACTGAAGCAGATCAGTTGGTGGGGGGTCTTCTACATTAAAGACAAAAAACCCTATTTATCTGGCATACGAGAGTATAAAGACAATCATCGCGTTGATTTTGCTGTACAAAGTGGGCCACGTTTACTCGTTGATGGTTACATTCCCTCTTTAAAAGCAGGGAGAGCAGAACGATCTGCCCTGGGTATTTCTCCTGATGGACGGGTCATTATCCTTGTCACAGAGAACGCCCCCATGACGACAACCGCACTCGCCGAATTGATGCAATTTCCCCCGCTCAACTGTAAAGAGGCCCTCAATTTAGACGGTGGCAGCTCAAGTCAACTCCATGCTCACATTAATTCTTTCAAACTTGATGTTCATGGTTTTGCAAACGTAAGCGATGCGATCATTGTCAAACCACGTGGATAGCTAGTAAAATCAAAGATCAACGGTTCTATACCCAGCCCCTCACAATTTATCCACAGCATACTCCCAGACTTATTCTCTTGAAATTTGTTACGAAACACATTATCTTGTTAAGAAATGCCGTAAAATACCTATATATTGTGTTTTGATATCATTAAATCATAGGCAATGTTGTTCCAAAATTGGTAGACAACATTCACCCTTATTGGAGGAAACATGTCAGAAATTCTTGAACCCGTCAGAGAACTTTCACCTGCAAGTCAACACGAGTTGACCGCCAACGAACCTGGTTTATTAAAAACCATCAAACGTAATGGCAAGGTCGTTCGTTATGATGAAGAAAAAATAAAAGTTGCTGTTACCAAGGCTTTTATTGCCGTTGAGGGCAGCAATGCAGCAACCTCAAATCGCATTTATCAGCAAGTCGATGAGCTAACACGCCAAATAACACAAGCCTTCAAACGTCGGCTACCGAGTGGTGGTACCATTCACATTGAAGACATTCAAGATCAAGTTGAACTAGCCTTGATGCGTAACAGCCAGTATAAAATTGCGCGCGCTTATGTGTTATACCGCGAAGAACGTCGCAAGGCTCGTGATGCACAAATAAAACAACAAGCCCATGACGGAAAAACGCTGCTCATTACCCATCCAAATGGTGAATTAAAGCCATTGGATATTGCACGCATTAATACGATTGTCGCTGAAGCATGCCGCGACTTAGCGCATGTTAGCCCCGAGCCTGTGATCAAAGATGCCTTACGCAACCTCTACGCTAACGCCAAATTAGATGATGTCTATAAAGCCTTGATCATGTCAGCCCGCGCGCTGGTTGAAACAGAGCCCAATTACACCTACGTCAGTGCCCGCTTGCTGCTCGATAGCAACCGCCGGGAAGCTTTAAGTAAATTAAATATCAAAGATGAAGCGACCTTTGACGAAATGGCGCACATCTACCCCATTTATTTCAAAGCTTATATTGCTCATGGCATCCAACAAGGCATCCTTGACCATAAATTAGGTGAATTTGATTTAGAGAAACTTGGAAAGGCATTGTTGCCCGAGCGGGACATGCAATTTACTTACTTAAGCTTACAAACGCTTTATGACCGCTATTTTATCCATGATAAAGGTGTACGCTATGAATTAACGCAAGCCTTCTTCATGCGTGTAGCAATGGGGCTTGCCATTCGTGAGCAAAACAAAGAGGAAAAAGCGATTGAATTCTATCAATTGCTTTCATCTTTTGATTACATGTCGTCTACACCAACCTTATTCAACTCAGGGACCGTCCGCCCACAACTATCCAGCTGCTACTTGACCACAGTTCCCGATCATTTAGATGGCATTTACAGTGCCATTAAGGACAATGCCCTGCTCTCAAAATTTGCTGGTGGCTTAGGGAATGATTGGACGCCCGTACGCGCTATGGGAGCGCACATTAAAGGCACCAATGGTAAGTCACAAGGTGTCGTGCCCTTTTTAAATGTTGCTGATGCAACGGCCGTTGCTGTGAATCAAGGCGGCAAGCGCAAGGGAGCCGTCTGTGCCTATCTTGAATGTTGGCACCGTGATGTTGAAGAATTTCTTGAGTTACGGAAAAACACCGGTGATGACAGACGACGCACCCACGACATGAACACAGCGCTTTGGATCCCTGATCTGTTCATGAAACGCGTTCATGCGGAAGGTGATTGGACGCTGTTTTCACCCGATGAAGTTCCAGACTTGCACGATCAATATGGCAAAGCATTTGAAGCCATGTATATCGATTGTGAACAACAGGCTCGCGAAGGAAAAATTCGCAACAGCAAAACCATTCCTGCGATCAAGTTATGGCGTAAAATGTTATCCATGCTATTTGAAACAGGCCATCCATGGCTCACCTTTAAGGACGCCTGCAACTTACGTTCACCACAACAACACGTAGGGGTGATACATAGTTCTAATTTGTGTACCGAAATTACCCTCAATACGTCACACGATGAAATTGCGGTATGTAATTTAGGCAGCGTGAACCTACCCGCGCATATCAAAAATGGCAAACTCGATAAGGCAAAATTAAAACGCACCATCGATACTGCCATTCGCATGCTGGATAACGTCATTGACATTAACTACTACTCCGTTCCACAGGCACGTAACTCCAACTTAAAACACCGTCCAATCGGCATGGGTCTCATGGGGTTTCAAGACGCATTGTATGCACTGAAGCTGGATTATTCGTCAGCCGCTGCTGTCGAATTCGCTGATACATCGATGGAATTGATAAGTTATTATGCCATTGAGGCCTCATGTGATTTAGCAAAAGAGCGTGGCCAATACTCAAGTTACGAGGGATCGCTGTGGAGCAAGGGGATTCTACCCATCGACTCCATCAATCTGCTACAGCAGGCGCGGGGACAATACCTAGAACAAGATCGCTCACAACGTCTAGACTGGGAAGCCTTGCGAATCAAGGTACGTACACAAGGCATGCGAAACTCCAATCTCATGGCGATTGCACCAACAGCAACGATTTCTAATATTTGCGGTGTGTCACAGTCCATCGAGCCGACGTATCAAAACCTCTATGTAAAATCGAACCTCTCCGGTGAGTTCACGGTAGTGAATCCCTATTTGGTTGCTGATTTGAAAGCACTCAATTTATGGGATGCCGTCATGGTCAATGATTTGAAATATTTCAATGGCAGTGTGCAACCCATCAATCGTATCCCAGCAGCGTTGAAAGCACGTTATGCTACCGCTTTTGAAATAGACCCAACGTGGCTGGTCGAAGCAGGCTCACGCCGGCAAAAATGGCTAGACCAAGCCCAATCATTAAACGTGTACATGGCCAAACCATCCGGTAAAAAACTTGATGATCTTTATCGCCAAGCGTGGATAAGCGGCTTAAAAACAACCTATTATTTACGTAGTTTGGGTGCTAGTAACGCTGAGAAATCAACCGTCACTGATGGTGTATTAAATGCTGTAAAACTAAATGAACCCATGGTCTGCTCAATTGCCGACCCAGAATGCGAAGCCTGTCAATGAGGAGAACCGTATGACAAGTGCAACAATAGAACGTCAAAATACCGCACAAACACTGGGTGCAACTGGCCTTGAATTATTAGAAATGGGGGCCAGCCGAATTCGGGTGGATGATAAAAAGATTATTAATTGTCGTGCTGATTTAAATCAACTCGTTCCCTTCAAATATACCTGGGCTTGGGATAAATATTTAACGGCTTGTGCCAACCATTGGATGCCAAACGAGATCAGCATGAGTGCGGATCTCGCGTTGTGGAATGATCCCAATGGTTTGACGGCAGATGAGCGCTTGATTATAAAACGTAACTTGGGGTTCTTCTCAACAGCTGATTCACTGGTGGCCAATAATTTGGTCCTCGCGGTATACCGCCATATTACCAATCCAGAATGCCGCCAATATTTATTGCGTCAAGCTTTCGAAGAAGCACTACACACCCATGCTTATCAGTACGTTATAGAAAGCCTAGGACTTGACGATGCGGAAGTATTTAACATGTACCGTGAAATTCCATCCGTTGCCACCAAAGCCTCATGGGCCCTACCCTTTACGCAAAGCTTGGGCGATGCCAACTTCCATACGGGTACTACAGAAAATGATCAGCGCCTGTTGCGCGATCTGATTGCTTTTTACGTGGTGTTTGAAGGGATCTTTTTCTACGTTGGTTTTACACAAATTTTATCCATGGGTAGACGCAACAAAATGGTAGGAACATCGGAGCAATTCCAATACATTTTACGCGACGAGTCCATGCACATGAATTTTGGGATTGATGTCATTAATCAAATCAAAATCGAAAACCCACACTTATGGACCGAAGATTTCAAACAGAACATCATTCAACTCATAAAAGATGGCGTTGCCATGGAATATCAATATGCCAAAGACACCATGCCTAACGGTATTTTGGGTATGAATGCCGAAATGTTTGAAGAATATTTGCATTTTATTGCCAACCGTCGCTTGGCCCAAATTGGCCTACCCGAGCAATACCCAGGTGCTGAAAATCCATTCCCATGGATGAGTGAAATGATGGATTTAAAGAAGGAGAAGAATTTCTTCGAAACCCGCGTCATTGAGTATCAAGCCGGTGGGACATTAAGTTGGGAAGAAGAAAGCTAAAAGAATGCATTTAACAAATCCCTCCTAACCTCCCTTTGTCAAAGGGAGGGACTTTCAAGTTGGTGCCATTATCTGACCCTACTCCATAAGTCTCCCCCTTTGAAAAAGGGGGACTAAGGGGGATTTATTATAAAAACATTTAACAAATCCTGCCCTTACTGTCGCAAGTGCGGGAATAAAATGACATCGCGAATCGATGCCGAATTGGTAAACAACATCGCTAAACGATCAATACCAATCCCCTCTCCCGCCGTAGGTGGCATGCCATATTCTAAGGCTTCGATATAATCGCTATCAAAATGCATGGCTTCCAAATCACCAGCGTCTTTATCTTCGACTTGTTGATGGAAACGTGCGGCTTGATCCTCTGCATCATTTAACTCAGAAAAACCATTAGCAATTTCACGTCCAGTAATAAAGAACTCGAAACGATCAGTGACCTCAGGGTTGCTCTCACTCCGTCTTGCCAACGGTGACACCTCTGTTGGATAGTCAGTAACAAACGTCGGCTGAATCAACTGATGCTCGACCGTTTCTTCAAAAATGATCATTTGTAACTTGCCTAAACCATCCGTTTTATTAAAGGCAAATCCCAATGTGGTGAGTACCGCATGGCAACCATCAACGGTTTCAATATCTGCAGCTTTGAGCTCTGGATGATAGCGCAAAATGGCTTCTTTAATGCTGATGCGCGCGAAAGGTATATCAAAATCGATGATCTTACCTTGGTAATTTATCTGGCGACTACCCAAGACCACATCACACAAATGCCGCAACAGCTTTTCCGTGAAATCCATTAGATCGTGATAATCCGCATAAGCTTGATAAAACTCAATCATAGTGAATTCTGGATTATGGCGTGTTGATATCCCTTCATTACGAAAATTACGATTGATTTCATAAACACGTTCAAAACCACCAACAACCAAGCGCTTTAAATAAAGCTCTGGCGCTATCCGTAAAAACATTTCCATATCCAATGCATTATGATGCGTCACAAAAGGACGCGCCAATGCACCACCTGGGATAGGATGCATCATTGGAGTTTCCACTTCTAAAAATTGGTGGGAATCCATGAATTGCCGAAAAGCTTGAATCAGCCGCGAACGGATTAAAAATGTTTTACGGCTTTCTTCATTGGCAATTAAATCCACATAGCGTTTGCGATAACGTACTTCTTGATCAGCTAAACCATGGAATTTATCGGGCAATGGCCGCAATGATTTTGTTAACAACTCGAGGAATTCGGCATGTACCGTCAACTCGCCACTATTGGTAATAAATAATTCTCCCTTTACACCAACGATGTCACCTAAATCCCAGTGCTTAAATTGCTCGTAAACCTCAGGCAAATCATTTTGGCGGATATAAATTTGCATCCGACCCGATACATCTTGGATATGAAAGAAGCTCGCCTTGCCCATGACCCGGCGCAACACAATACGACCAGCAACAGCAACTTTGATCTTCTGTGGAGCCAGATCATCTTTTGCTATATCAGCATACTGCTGCATTAAATCAGCCGCCAAATGCTCGCGACGAAATTGGTTGGGGAAATTAAAACCATCCGCCCGTAAATGAGCTAGCTTCTGCTTGCGAATATGGTAAATTTCACTCTCATCTATCTGTTCTTCTATCTGTTCTTCTGTCATTGGGTAGAAACTCCTGCTTTCAAACTGGCTTCAATAAATTGATCAAGATCACCGTCAAGAACGGCTTGTGTATTACTTGTTTCAACGCCTGTACGTAAATCTTTAATGCGCGATTGGTCCAAAACATAGGATCGGATTTGTGATCCCCAACCAATATCTGATTTGGTCGCTTCCAACGCAAGTTGTGCGGCATTTTTCTTTTGCATTTCCAGCTCATACAACTTAGCGCGCAATTGCTTCATTGCCTGATCTTTGTTCTTATGCTGGCTTCTATCGTTTTGACACTGAACCACAACCCCACTCGGCATGTGGGTAATGCGCACCGCCGAATCTGTACGGTTAACATGCTGGCCCCCAGCACCGGATGCACGGTATGTATCGATGCGCAAATCAGCTGGATTGATTTCAATATCAATATCATCATCCACTTCAGGTGAAACAAAAACCGCCGCAAACGACGTATGGCGACGATTACCTGAATCAAAAGGCGATTTACGCACCAATCGATGCACACCCGTTTCCGTACGCAACCAACCGTAGGCATATTCACCGATAAAATGAATGGTAGCACTTTTAATACCGGCAACTTCTCCTGCTGAGCATTCAACGAGTTGGGCGGTAAAACCATGTTGCTCACCCCAACGCAAAAACATACGCAACAGCATTTCAGCCCAATCTTGCGCCTCGGTTCCGCCTGATCCTGATTGAATATCTAGAAACGCGTTAGCATTATCCATTTTACCAGAGAACATTCGACGAAATTCAAGCGTACCGACTTGCTGTTCAACAATTTTTACCTCTAACGCCACATCATGCAGGGTACTATCATCATCTTCAGTGCGCGCCATTTCAAACAATTCTGTCAAATCGGTAATCGACTGTTCCAATTGCAGCAAATGATGAACAACGCCCTCTAGCTGCGCCCGTTCACGTCCTAGCGCTTGCGCTTGTTCTGGGTTATCCCAAATTCCAGGCGACTCTAACTCACGTACGACTTCTTCTAATCGTTCCTGCTTACTATCAAAGTCAAAGATACCCCCGAAGCGCATGAACACGTTTTTCTAAGTCTGCGAGGCTAAGATTGATTGAATTCACTTCTAACATGAATAACCCTTTCCGTTACAATACGGACAACATTCTACAATGAAAGGCAAAAAGTGGCCAGATATAGCCTAATAACAATCGACATTTTCAATGAATTGTAAGCAAACTCTATACGAAACGCACACGATGTTATATAAAGTTATTTATTGTCAAAACAGGTGGTTACTATTTTATGTTTCATCAAACACAACAAGATCGTAGCAATTACTTGGGTATTTTCCTAATTAGCTTTTCCATCTTGATATTAGAAATAACCCTGACCAAAATTTTTTCGGTAACATTGTGGTACCATTTTTCTTTTTTGGTGATTTCACTCGCTATGTTCGGTCTCGGATTCGGCGGCTTGCTGGTCTATCAACTCAAAGATAGTTTTAAAACCCATATCAGTAAAAATCTTTACACACTCAGCATTGCCCTGGCCATCTGTATGTTAATCACCCTTAAAGCCGCACTTATCTATCATTTACCCAATACCATTGATGGTCAAGTCATCTTAAGTTTTTTAGGCATCTACCTTTTGTGTACCGCCCCTTTTGTATTGAGTAGCATGATATTGTGCATCTTATTTTTAAATTGGCCACAACGATCCGGCTCTATTTATGGAGCCGATTTGTTAGGTGCGGCTTTTGGATGTATTGGTTGCGTCGTTTTAATTAGCTACTTTTCTGCACCGCAAGTTATTTTGATCGCTTGCCTATGCTGTATCCTCGCGGCCATGGTGTTTCATCTACAACAAATACGTCTCTATTCTTTATTGCTGATCGGATGCTTTATTGCACTCATCGTCTTTAGCAATTCTTTATTTCAAGTTGTGCAAACCAAACGGTATTCGGAACTTGCCTTCGCTAAGCTCTATGAAAAATGGTCCCCCCTATCAAGAATTACCGTCTTTCCAGAGAAATCCACGCCGCTCGAAAAGTCCATACGCCCATTTGGCTGGGGTATGAGTAAGATGCAAAAACCAACGCCTAATTTCAAGCAATTGTGGGTTGAGCAAGACTCCAGTGCGGGGACACCGATCGTGTCTTTTGATGGCGATTATGCCAAAGTAGATTTTTTAAAATATGACATTACCGCATTACCTTATTACTTAAGAAAGAAAGCTAATGTATTTATTTTAGGCGTCGGCGGCGGTCGCGATGTGCTCACTGCACTCGTTTTTAAAAACAAACAAATCACCGGGGTAGATATTCATCCCGTGATGATTGATTTGGTTAGAAACCGATTTGCCGATTACGCGGGGCATATTTATAAAAATAATAATGTCCATATTTTCAATGCTGAAGGGCGAAGTTTCTTAGCAAAAAGCAATAGAACGTTCGATATTATCCAGGTCCCACTGATTGATAGTTGGTCTGCTACCGTCGCAGGCGCTTTTGCGATGACGGAAAATACCCTATATACCACCGAAGCATTTGCCACGTATATCAAACATTTATCGCCCCAAGGTTTATTAAGCGTAACCCGGTTTTATTACACGCCAGAAAATCAAACGATAAAAACAGCGCTGCTTGCAAGAACGGCGCTTGAAAGCCTAGGCATCAGGACACCGGGCAAAAACATGGCCATCATTAAAAATGTTGGGCCAAGAACCTCCGTCGCTACCATTTTAGTGAAACGTACTCCATTTTCTACTGTAGAAATCAATACGATAAAAAAAATAACAAAAGATTTAGCGTTTGGTATTGTTTATCTACCCTCGGACCCACTAAATGAGCCCCTATTTGAAGAAGCACTAACCACAAATAATCTGGGCCAATTTGTTGAAGATTACTATTATGATATCCGTCCAACCAGCGACAACAGACCCTTTTTCTTTCAAATGTTTTATCCATCAAAGATAAATGATTTATTGAGTAATAAAGGCATTACTGGTCAAGTATTCAATTACTATGGGGTTGCTGTCCTCTATTTCCTTTTAATTATCTCCAGTATTTTGGTACTGCTTTTTTATATCACACCGTTTATGTTCGCCAATAAACCGGCTAAGCCATCACTGCTGTGGGGTATTTATTTTATTATGTTAGGCTTAGGCTTCATGTTCATCGAAATCCCCTTTGTTCAGATAGGTTCGGTTTACTTAGAAAGTCCTATTTATGGTTTATCCGTTAGCCTCTTTGGACTGTTATTTTTTGGCGGGATGGGCAGTATTTATAGCGCACGTTTTCAACTCAATAAGTCCGTAACGTTGTTACTGAGTTGCTTGGCAATCGTCGCTATCATTGCGGCAACTTTGCCCTTTGATTTTGATTTTTTAATGAACCACACCTATGGCAATAGCTGGTCACAAAAAATAATGCTATTCATCCTATTATTGTTGCCAACTGCAACGTGTATGGGGATTGCCCTACCCACCGGCATTCGTTTGGTACAAACGCAATGCGCTGGAAATATTCCTTGGTTCTGGGCATTAAATGGGGCCGCGTCTGTTTTAGGCTCCATCATTGCAATGGCTATATCTGTTTCGTTTGGTTACAACATCGCACTGTTTTTAGGTGTTGGGGCTTATGTTCTTGCCTTTGTGGTTATTATCGCGTTGACCACAGAAGCCGTAAGAACCGTGGGAAAATCGCGTCATCCGCTTCGCGGCTTACGTGCGACACGGTTTGAATAAGCGGGTTCATTGAAACGAATGCTGCTATTGAATATTCCATAAATACCTATATCATCACTGAAGTTTATGTTTTTGCACGGATGTAATTAATAAATGATGTTGAAAAAAGTTTCTTTGCTGTTGATTCCGCTCTGTTTTACTGTGTGTGCCTATGCTGGTGATATGGGGACTTTGTCGCACAATTACTTTATTTCTGTTAGTGCAGGTCCAGGCTGGACCAACGCGGGCACCGCTCAAACCATTGCATTACAACCTGATGTCATTAAAACCTATGTTCCTGATAACCTAAGCAACGCTACTATTTTGGGTAGTGGCGAAGTCTTTTTTGGGTTACAAAAATCTTTTTTCCAAAATATACAAAGTCAGTTTGGCCTAGCGATATATGCCAGTAGCCCTGCAACACTCAATGGTTTTATTCAAGAAGATGGGGATCCAAATTTTCAAGATTTTTCCTATCAATATCAGGTTGGACATGAGCATATTGCCTTAAAATCCAAATGGATTTTTGATAATTCATTCAATGTTAACCCCTATCTGAGCGCCAGCATCGGCGTGGGGATGAATCACTCCTACGGCTATACAATCACCCCCATCATTTTCCAAGCCTTTACAGCACCACCTTTTAAATCGAAAACCCAAGCGGCTCTGAGCTATAGCTTCGGTGCTGGTTTACAACATGCAGTGAATCAGCACATCAATATCGGCTTGGGCTACCAATTGGTCTCTTGGGGCAGCAACAACCTAAACCCTGCAGAGGGCCAAACCTCCAGCAAAGGCCTCGGTTTAAATACCCTTTATACCCAAAACATAGAATTTAATATCAGTTATCTTTTATAAGAGCAATATCATGAAAAAAATCCTGCTATCCATTGGTCTACTCGCTGTCAACGCCATCGCGTGTTTTGCCTCTACTCAAGCGATATTCAGTTTGGATGCGAAAACACCAACCACCATCACTGTACCGGCCAATCCACGTGCTTTCGTGCAATATGTATTAAAAAACAATACCACAGTGCAACGAACCTTAACGATGCAGCCGATTCCTAATGTCACCCAGCGCTCTGATGATAGCTCTGAGTGTAGCTACCCCACCTTCACCTTAGCACCCGGTCAGTCCTGCAAGCTCACGTTGTATGTCGATGGCGAGAGTTTGAATGCAAGCTATACCGGCGGCCCTATCGTTTGTAAAACCAAAGGCAATAGCAACGAACCCGACCCATTTTTATGCTCCCAGCCTGAAACCAGTATGGTGTTATCGATAACTCCTGCACAACCTGCACCAACCCCAGCTCAGGGTTACACGTTGTACGTTAGTAACTGGGATGGTAACAGCATTTCACTATGTTATATCAATGCTAACACAGGCAATCTTGAGCATTGCCTGGTATCAGCTGTCAGCAATACGTTTGCAAATCCTGAAGCATTGGCCATCAGCAATAACGTTCTTTTCGTTGCCAATATTGGTGGTGGCATGAGCTCTTGCGAAATTGATCTGCAGATGGGCGAGTTGTCCAATTGTATAAATGCAACCGATAATACAAATGCTGCGTATATCCACAGACCCGATGGAATTGCTATCAATGGAACCACTGCCTATATTTCAAACGTCGGTCCCCAAGAATTCAATCAGGGAATGTCCGTATGTACTGTAACAGGCGGGTCTTTGACGGGTTGTCTCTTCCAAAGTGACTCAACAATTTTTTCTAATCCTTCTGATATCGCCTATCATAATGACTATTTATATATTACTAACTTTAAAAGTAATACGATGCAGACTGGCTTCTGCATCGGCTCTACCCCATATTGCACTACTGATAAGGGATCTGTTTCTGGCACATCTGGTTTCTTAAATCAACCCGAGGGACTCACATTTGCCAACGTTTATGCCTATTTTACTAACCATGGGGATAATACCGTCACCCTTTGTCAGGCTCCAGCAGATGCACCACCCACCAATTTTACCAACTGCACAACCACCGGCGGCTATTTTTCAGGTTTTGGAAACCTCGCGATCCTCACTTCTCCATCAAAGGCATTCATCCCCAGTGGATTAAAAAGTATTGGCATATGCGATGTGAGTGGACTTGATGGCAGCCTAAGTAACTGCGTGAACTCTACTGAGCTCAATTTTAATAATCCATCAGGACTAATTATTAACTAATAGTCATCTTTAAATGAGAACCACCATGTCTTTAAAAGCACTAATATCCATTGCTCTCTTGAGCTCAACGCTTACACATGCACAGGAGCCTGACCAGCACCAAATGGCTGTTCAATTGGGATGGTTGTATTTAAAACCAATGAGTAACAATCATACGTATGCTTACTACGTTGCTGGAACGCAACCACTTTTTCAAGATTGGCATGCGCAAGCGGTCAACCCTGCTTATGCATCTGCATTTGAATTAGGCCTGCAATACAATTTTAAAGAAACTCCATTCAGTACCTCGTTAGACTGGATTCATTTGAGCTCAAGTGATTCCGCTAGCGTACAAGGCAACCAAACGTTAAATTTGGCCAATATTGCATTTGTTGCGCCCCCATTTGAAATGAGCCCACCGGTCTTTGGTATCCGTCATGCAGCCGCACAACTCAATTACACCTATGATAATGTTACGACCAACCTAGAAAAAATAATTGATGTATCAGGCTTTATGAAAGCAAAAGTAGTCGGTGGACTCAACATCCTTCGCTTAAAGCAATCGATATCAACCACCTTTAGTGATTTTGTTGGTAGCTTACCCACCGATTACAGTTACGCCCTCCCCGCTGATCCGAGTTTTTCATTTAAAATCCAATCGATCTCTGAATTCATGGGCGTAGGACCCGATTTAGGATTGACCGGTCAGTTAGATATATTTAAAGGGTTAAGTATTGTTGGTGCGGCATTCGGTTCTTTAAATGTGGGGATCACAAGCGTTCAGGAAAACTTTACATCGACCTCTGCCGAATTGACCCGATCAGGCGTGGGCGTCAGTCAACAGCAAGTGACAACTCCAAATAAAACACAAGTTGTACCAGGATTCGATGGTAAATTAGGCCTACTTTACCAATTCAGCGGTCATCATCTTTCAAATCTTAGTCTGGAGGGGGGGTACCGCGTGATCACGTATATGAATGCTATATCCACCACCAACCCACAAACATTGGTGCAACCAGGTACATTTGTAACAACCCCAGAATTTTCAACAGGCACCATGGCGATTGTATCGATGGATCAACAAGACAGGCCGTTTAATTTAAACGGCCCTTATCTCACACTAAAAGTAAATTTCATGTAAGAAATCAGCCCGGCTATTCAGGTAAACGCGCCTTTATCCGCAGGGTTGCTTGGCTGTGAATTTGAGAAACGCGCGATTCGCTCACCCCAAGAACCTCGCCAATTTCTTTTAAATTCAGATCTTGCTCATAATACAATGAAAGCACCATACGCTCATTTTTCGGCAACCCATCAATGACATGCGATAAATGAGTGGACATGTCCGCATGGAGCGCATTCACGTGAGGCTCGGTCGAAATACCGAGTGCCTCATCTTTCAAAACATCATCAGTCACGCCCAAGTCATCAAAACCATACAAATGAGCACCGGCAGAATCATTTAGAATGTCGTGATAGTCGTTCAGAGAAAGCTCTAGCTCGGCTGCAACCTCATGGTCTTTAGCTTCGCGACCCAAACGATTTTCAAGTATTCTCACGGCTGCCGAAACCATCCGTGCATTACGATAGACTGAACGTGGAACCCAATCATTACGGCGAACTTCATCCAGCATATAGCCGCGAATGCGAATACCTGCGTAAGTTTCAAAAGAAGCGCCTTTACCCTCATCATAGTGCCTTACCGCTTCTAACAAACCCAACATTCCTGCTTGCACCAAATCATCAAGCAAAATGGTCTGTGGCAATCGTCCTAGCAAATGATACGCAATACGCTTCACCATCAACGCATGTGTCTTGACCAACGCTTCCTGTGTTTGTTGATTCACTTTGCTACGTGTAGCCAACGCATCCACAGCACTCTCCTTGCACTTGAACTTAAATGACGGCGAAA
>CAMBDN010000007.1 GCA_945865355.1 Legionella genomosp. 1 | reverse complement strand
GACAATGTTTTATTTTTATGAAAAAGAAGGTCCAAGTGCGCGGGTTATTTTTTGTTTTCTAATCGGCGGTATGCTAGTGGAGTATAATTGGGTTGGGTTAGTGATCTGTTTTTCTTCCTGGCAATATTGCAAAAAACCGACACTTATTTCGTTGATAACGTGCTTTGTCGCTTACTGTATTCTCGATTTTGCAAATAACAGTAATTGGACCTTGCTTGCCATTCCCATTATTATTTTAGCGACTCAAATCAATGTAAAAATTCCTAGATGGCGCTATTTGTTTTGGGTTTACTATCCACTGCATTTAACGGGGTTAGTATTGATTAAAGCGTTGGGTTAGCAATATCAGTGAGATGCTCTGATCTAATAGCTTGACTCAAAAGCAGCTAGTTGCGTCTCAAGTTGCCATTGCAATTTGGCTTTTTCGTTCTCTTTAATGAAATATTGGCAACTTAAGCTGTTTAGAGATTGGCATTCATTGACGATTATTGATTGATTCGGATCGGCCCATATACTTTTTCCTGGCAAAAAACTATAGGTTAGCGCATTGCGATTCACCGTTTTAATTGTCGCATAATCGAGGTTGTGGTGGATCACTGCTTCGACGTACTCATGGGTCAAATCGGTACGGAGTATTCCTTCGTCATCGGTTGATAGTACAACCGGAACATGGTGGTTCAAATAGTAATTTAATGGGTGTTTGATGCCAGAAATATGGAGAATTTTCTGGTTGCTGGTTAAATTTATTTCAACAGGTATTGGCCTTTTTGCCATATATTTTAGCAGACTCTCTGCTCCGTCTTCATGAGCAATATCTACGCCATGCCCAATGCGTTCTGCATGACCGGTGAAGATCGCATCATGAATATGGCTGTTTAGTGCGGAAGGTAGAACATCTGTTGGCGCTAATTCCCCTGCATGCAGGGCGATATGAACACTAGGGTAAGTTTCATGGAGATATTTATAAATGCGCATTTGTTCTTGGTAATCTCGGAGTGCAATTAACCCATCTTCTGGTTGTACTAAATTAACACCGACAATGTCGCTCGATTGCTCCGCTGCAGCAAAACCATTAAGCGCCTGTGCAAATACGTTTTCCAAGGGTTGTTCCCGTAAGACATAATATTGGAATTTAACGGTTAAAGTACAAACGGCCTTTTTAGGGAATTTATCACAACCTAGCTCATGACGTGCTTGCTGTAATATACGGCTGCTTTCTGTGACCGTGTTGTTAATGTTTTTTTGAAAACTGGTATTAGACAATAGACGTTGGCGTTTTGCGGAAAAGCTTAGTGAGTCGCTAACCAGTTGGGAAAATTTAGCTGAATTGCCATTGTCAGGTAATATCATAATTTCTAAATAAAGTTCGTGCTGGTTACTCGCTCGTTTGATGATTTCTGTGAGTAATTGAGGTCTAAAATCAGCTACAATCGGGTGAAATTTATAGAAAGTTGCGAAAAAGTGGTCGTGCGCTGTTTCAGGTCCTGGAAGAAAATCCTTCATTGACCAGGCACGAATAATTTGATTATAACGCTCCGATGTTGAGGTGAAGCTGCTTGACTTTATACCTTCACAATGTGGTGTTTTGCTAATAGACTGATTGGCTGGGTTTAGGCAGTAATCGACCTGGGACGCGAGCGTGAGCATTGTTTCGGGATAAGCACCACCAGCAAGGTGGTAATGTAATTCACCGCCTTTGGGCATATCTTTGAAAAAAGCATAAAGGGCATTGGGATCTGATTTGATGTTGGAGAAATAGCCTTCAACGTTTGCAGTACCAAGTGCGGTGACGCCACTTAGTACTGCGAAAGAAAATAATTGAAGCGTACGCATTATTGTTGTTGTTGAGCAACAGCCAAGCTCTTTAGAATCGTCAAGGCTGTGTAGAGTTGGTAATCTTGGTGCAATAAGCCTTGCTCATCAGTTGCGGCTTGCTTGCTTGCATCTTGAGGTTTTGCTTGATTTTGAAAGTGTCCTTTTAAGTCAGCCTCAGTAATTTCAGATAGACTATCTTTGTTATCCGCCTTAGGAATGTTTATTTCTTCGACCACTATATCTGGTGTAATTCCTTTTGCTTGAATCGAGGTTCCTGAAGGCGTGTAATAAAGGGCTGTTGTCAATTTGATACCCCGTTTTTCGTCCAATGGTAATACGGTTTGAACGGAGCCTTTGCCAAAGCTTCTTGTACCAATAATAATGGCTCGTTTGTTGTCTTTTAATGCACCAGCTACAATTTCTGATGCGGATGCTGAGCCGTTATTGATTAAGATAACCATTGGTGCATGGTCAATGATGTCGCCTGGATTAGCCATGGCGGTGAATTTAGAGCCAGGGAGACGTCCTTGGGTGTACACAATCATTTCTTGTTTTCCTTTTTTGTCTTTATCGAGAAACGCGTCAGAAATTTGAATGGCGGAATCTAGGAGTCCGCCTGGGTTGTTCCGTAAATCAAGGATTAAGCCTTTAAGTTGCCCGCCGGCTTGTTGTTTCAGTTGGGCGACGGCTTGCTCTGTATCTTTATCTGTTTGTGCTTGAAATTGGGTCAAGCGAATGTATCCATATTGGTTTTCAAGCAATTTACTTTTTACGCTTTTAATTTGGATTTTCTCGCGTACTAAACTGAAGTTTAAAGGCTTTTTGGCACCTTTTCGAAGAACGGTTAACTCAATGGTGCTTCCTGGCTTGCCGCGCATTAATTCAACAGCATCTTTAAGTTCTATTCCTTCGACTGATTTTGAACCCAGCTTTATGATGTAATCGCCCGATTTTATTCCCGCTTTAAATGCTGGGGTATCTACGAGAGGGGTGATAACCTTAACCACGCCTTCTTCCATGGTGACTTCAAGACCCAAGCCACCAAATTCGCCATTGGTAGAGGTCTGTAACTCTTTGAAGTCATTTTCATCAAGGTAACTTGAATGGGGATCTAGCCCACTTAACATGCCGCGAATGGCATTATCAAATAGTTCTTTGTCACTGATGGGTTTAACATAATATTTTTTAATTTCGCTAAGCGCATTAGAAAAACGTTGTACATCTTCCATCGGAATGCGTTGAGTGCTTTTATTGGTTTCTTCATCGACTTGTGCAAGTATTTTCAGCGGGAAAAGTGATGCGGTTGCGAAAATGGTTATCAGAGCACGACTAGACAATTTTTTACTGAACATAGTATTCTCCTAGGAAACATCGTTAGATATGTTTACCAATATTGTTATTGTTTCTTAGTAACTGCCCACCCTACGATAACCAACCACGTGCAGGAATAGCTTTTCCACCCTGTCTTATCTCAAAGTATAAACCGTTTTGCTTCAGTCCGCCGCTATGACCAACTGTGGCGATTTGAGCGCCTTCATCTACTATATCGCCTTTTTGTTTAAATAGAGACTGGTTATGGGCATACAATGTCATAAAACCTCTCCCATGATCAATAATTAATAAAAGACCATAACCATTTAACCAATCGCTGAAGACAACTTTGCCTGGGAAAACAGCGGTAACGGGCGTTCCTTCGTTGGCAAAAAAAATAATGCCTTGATTCATATTTTTAAGGGGGTTACCACCTATTACCACGGGTCGTGGCAATTTTTTATACATCGATGTAAATGGACGTTTGGTTTGTAATATACTTTGTTGTGTTAGTGTTTTGAGCAACGTTGAAAGGTTTTCTTTGTTATGCTGAAACGCCTCTAGTGTTTGTTGCTTGCTGCGGATGTCTTGGTTGAGCGATTGTATAATCGCTGTGCTATAGAGCTTATCTTGCCCAAGTTTTTGCTGATCGTTGTTGATCTGTTGTTGCAATTGTTGCTGTTCTTTCATTTCTTGCTGTAATTTGTTCTGGCTTGTCGTGAGATTTTTTTGAGTCAGTTGGATATCGCCAATAATATGTTGATGTAACTGTACAAGGTATTGGTAATACGTTAGTAAACGACTGGTTGTATAAGGTGTGTCTTGATTTAACAGCCATTTTAATGGTTGGTACTCGCCCATTGTGTAACGAGCGCGTAGGTGTTTAGCTAATAGGTGTTGTTGGGTCTGTAATTTTTCATTCAATGCGCTAATTTGCCGTTGTAAGTCTGCAATTTTATGTTGTTTAAGTGCCACATCATGTTCTGTGTTACGTAATTGATGCACGCCAATGCCAATTTTTTTTTCAATATCTGAAAGTTCTTTATTGAGCAGGCTGTTCTTATCATGAGCGCTACTTAGTGTGCGTTGTAAATTGCCAATTTTTGTTTCCAGTTGCTGGAGTTTGGCTTTTGTTTGGTTCATGTTCGCGGGATCTGCTTGGGCGTTAGTTGTTAGGAGCATCAAACAGGATATTAGGAAAATAGATAAATCACCCCTGCCCCTCTTTTTTAAGGGGGATAGGGGGGATTTATCGTTACTCAATTTATTGATGCGTAACATGATTTTCTACCAATAAGGCTTTGCCCGTCATTTCCTTCGGTGGATGGATATTTAGCAATGCTAACACTGTCGGTGCGATATCGATAAGGCTGCCTTTTGTGGTGTTAAAGTGCCATTCTCCACCAATATACATTAATGGCACGGGTTGATTTGTATGCGATGTTTGGGCTTGGTGTGTGGCATCATCAAACATGGATTCGGCATTCCCGTGATCAGCAGTAATTAACAATTGGCCACCTATTTTGCTCAAGGCATTCCAGGTGTCGTGCATCACGCGGTCCAAACATTCAATCGCCTGCACCGTTGCTGCAAAATCACCGGTATGCCCAACCATATCCGCATTGGGATAATTGCAGATGATGACATCATAATCACGGCTTTGTATTGCACCGATTAAAGCCTTGGTAAGTTGTGATGCGCTCATTTCGGGTTGGAGGTCATAGGTAGCCACCAATGGGGAGGGGATTAAAATTCGGTGCTCATGCGCGAAAATTTTCTCAGAGCCTCCATTAATAAAAAAAGTAACATGGGCGAATTTTTCTGTTTCACTAATACGTAACTGTCGCATTCCCTGTTTCTCAATAACCTCACCGAGGGTATTACGGAGAGCTAATTGAGGAAAAGCCGGTGAGGTAGGTAGGTGTTGGCCAAAGGTGGTCATGCTAATAAAATTGGAAATTTGTGGTTTTTTTTTGCGTTCAAAGCCATGAAAATCAGGAGCAATTAGTGCTTCTGTTAATTGCCTAGCACGATCAGCGCGAAAATTAAAAAAGAAAACTGCATCGCCATCGTTAATAGCCGCACCTTTTCCAATCAGACTGGGTGGGATGAATTCATCACTTATATGTTGCTGGTAGAATGTATTAACAGCTTCTGTAGATGTTTTAAAATGGTGTTCACTTTGAACTTCGGTTAGTAAGCGATAAACGGGTTCGATACGTTGCCAGCGTTGATCTCGATCCATTGCGTAATAGCGCCCTGAAACTGAACAAATGGTAGCAACAGGGTATTTGAGAAGATAATCATTTAAACGTGTCAAACTAGGCATCGCACTTTTTGGAGAGGTGTCTCGTCCATCTAGAAATAGGTGGAGGTTAACGTCTGAAAATTGAAGTTGTGCGCATAGTTCAAGAAAAGCGAACAAGTGATTTTCATGGCTATGTACTCCTCCTGGAGAAAGTAAGCCTAAAACATGCAAGGCTTTTCCCGCCATTTTCATCGCTTCAATGGTCTGAATAAAGACTAAATTTTTAGCAAAATCGCCATTTTTTATTGCTTCATTAATCCGGGTGAAGTCTTGTGGAACAACCCGTCCAGCACCAATATGCATGTGACCTACCTCGGAATTGCCCATTTGGGCCTCAGGTAGTCCAACCGGTGTGCCCGAGGCTTCTAGCAATATATGTGGCCGAGTTTTCCACCAGCTATCCCATTGTGGAGTATGTGCGCTAGCTATCGCATTATGGGTGTTTTCTTTGCGATAGCCCCAGCCATCAAGAATCATTAATACCAGAGGAGGGCTGTTGGCCATGGATATCTCTTAATCTTTTATCATAAAGAGGTTAGACTATAGGACATTTTTGTTAATGGAAGAAGTAGGTTGAAGCAAAAACTACCCCAACATATTGCTATCGTGATGGATGGTAATGGGCGTTGGGCTGAAAATCGAGGTTTGGATCGTGTTGAAGGGCACCGTGCTGGTGTTGAGGCAGTGAGGACTGTTGTTCAATGTTGTTTACAGAAAAAAATTGCCGCGCTGAGTTTATTTGCCTTTAGTAGTGAAAATTGGGCAAGACCGGCAGAGGAGGTTGAATTCCTCATGCAACTGTTTCTTCAAGCTCTAACGCGTGAAATAAAAGAATTACATCAACAGGGTGTTCGCCTGCGTTTTATCGGTGCGCGTGCTCACTTATCAAAAGCCTTGTGCGATGAAATGTTAGAAGCTGAGACACTCACGGCAGGAAACAGCCAACTTATTTTGAATTTTGCACTGAACTATGGTGGGAAATGGGATATTGTTCAAGCGGCAGTTGGACTCGCACGCCAGGTGGTTGAAGGGAATTTATCGCTTGAAAATATAGATGAAACTGCTTTTGCAAGGTTGCTCAGTACGCATGATTTACCCGATCCGGATTTGCTCATTCGTACCAGTGGGGAACAACGTATTAGTAATTTTTTTCTATGGCAACTCGCATACACGGAGCTTTATTTTTCTGAAATATTCTGGCCTGATTTTACTGCCAGTGAATTTGATAAAATTCTAAATTGTTTTAGCGGGCGTAAGCGGCGGTATGGGCAAACTGAAGGTCAATTGAACGAGAAGAAAAATGTTTAGACAACGACTGTTAACGGTATTAGTGCTTATTCCATTGGTTTTACTGGCTATTTATTACACCAATGTGTGGCTATTAGGAGCTGTCGTTTTAGTGCTCGTTGTTATTGGTGGTTGGGAGTGGTTGCAGTTAATACCGATTAATGCCTTGATAAATAAGTTGGTTTTTATGATGGCTTTGTTGCTTTTTGTGGGCTTGTGTATATATCGTCTTGATGACTGGTTATTGAGTGGTTTGTTGCTTTGGGGCTTTATATTGATTGCTGTACTAACGTTCCCTGCCTCAGAATCTTATTGGGGATACCGGACTTTAGTTGGTGGGGCTTGTTTATTATTGTTACCTTTGTCTGTTAGTACCTTTGTTTCTATCTACCAGCACCCACAGGGTAAAGATTTGATTGTTTATTTACTCTGTATTGTTTGGGCTACTGATATTGGCGCTTATTTAGCAGGTAAGTTGTGGGGACGACACAAATTAATTCCGACGGTTAGTCCGGGTAAATCAGTTGAAGGTGCGATGGGTGGTTTTGTATTAGCATTCGTGGTCGCTGTTGTTGGGTATTTTTATTTTAATATACAAGCCGCACTGATTTGGTTTTTAGTTGCTGTTAGTACTATCTTGATTTCAATGCTCGGCGATTTATTTATCAGCATGCTAAAACGTCGTAGCAAAATAAAAGATACTGGAAATATTTTTCCAGGCCATGGGGGTGTGCTTGATCGAATAGACAGTTTAATAGCTGCTTTACCCATATTTTACTACGGACTTTCTTTCGTCTTCATTGGAAATGGGGTATCAGGTTAACGATAAAACCAAGATGTTCTAGGGAAGGTATACATGTTATTGACTTTATTTTATTTTGTCTTAGCTTTACTGTTATTGATTATCGTCCATGAATTGGGTCATTTTCTGGTAGCTCGGTGTTGCGGTGTGAAGGTTCTACGTTTTTCATTTGGTTTTGGTAAGGTCCTGGCGTTGTGGAAAGATAAACGGGGAACTGAATATGCATTGTCACTTGTTCCCTTGGGGGGCTATATCAAAATGCTCGATGAGTCAGAGGGCGAGGTGCCTGAGAGTGAACGTCATTTAGCATTTAACAACAAACCAATATGGGCCCGGATTGCTATCGTTCTTGCCGGACCACTCTTTAATCTCCTGTTTGCTTTTGTGGCATTATGGTTGGTGTTAGTGATTGGTATCAAATCGCTTGCCCCTATGATTGAGGACGTTAAGCCAGGTAGTATTGCCGCTCAGGCAGGGCTAATGGCGAAGCAAGAAATTGTGTCAATTGATGGCCGTCCAATAGCTAGCTGGCGAGACTTTCAATATGCGTTAATGCCTCATTTTGGAGCGAATGAGCCGCTGGTCATGATCGTTAAGATGCAAGTTGATGGTCGTAAAAAGCAATTGATTTTACCGCTAGCTAACTGGCAGCTGGATGCTAAAAATCCAGATGTATTAAGTAGCCTTGGTATTGTTCCTTTTGTGCCAACTGTTCCACCTGTCGTTGGTGAAGTGATGCGAGAGTCACCAGCACTTTCAGCAGGATTGCAGACTGGTGATGTGATTACCTCCATTGATGGCCAAGATATTAAAGATTGGTTGGTCTTAGTGGATTATGTGAGGCAGCGCCCTAATCAGCGTATCATGCTTTCGTTAACCAGACACGGAACACCTGAAGCGGTAGTGATACACACCGCCAGTGAAATGAACAATGGGCGACTAGAGGGTTTTCTTGGGGTGCGTTCACAACGAATTAATTTGCCCCCACACTGGTTGCGTCTACAGCGGGAAACACCCCTTCGAGCTATTGGCACTGCATTCAAGCAAACAATAGGTTTAACAGAAACTACTTTTGCTTTAATTGGGCGCTTAGTTATGGGGAGATTGCCCATACAAAGTATCAGCGGCCCTGTGGGGATTGCACAGGGAGCGGGAGAGTCCGCACGTAGCGGCTTACCTTACTATTTGTCATTTCTGGCATTAGTCAGTATTAGTTTAGGGGTATTAAATCTTTTGCCCATCCCGATGTTAGATGGAGGGCATTTATTATATTACCTCATTGAGTTAGTTAGGCGCCGCCCACTGTCAGATGAGCTAAAATCGGCAGGTATCTATTTGGGCTTGGTATTATTGGTTACTTTAATGATCATCGCTTTGAAGAATGATATTTCAAGATTGACTTGATTTTTGTTTTTATTAACTTAAAGGTGGTGAGCTAGTTGACAGGTTGTGTTTCTTCCTATAAAACGTGAAACGGTTAGGTTTGTGAGCTAAATAATTATCTATTTTAGAGCATGATCCTTAATTTTTCTCTCTATCAGGTTAGCATTTTTAGTTTGACCGAGTTGACTATACTCCTCTGGCTGGGTGTAAAAATAATAATGAAAAAAATCAGTAAAAGAGTTGCATTAATTGCATGTTGTTCTACGGCATTGATCTGGTCTGCACAAGTGAGCGCTTCAAATGGGTTCGTTGTTCGTGATATTAAAGTGACTGGATTGCAGCGTGTCAGCGTTGGTACGGTGTTAAATTATTTGCCTGTACAGGTTGGTGAAGAAGTTGGTCCTGCTTCTACTCCACAAATTATTCGAGCCTTATATGACACCGGGTTTTTCCAATCGGTGGTGTTAGAGCGTCAAGGCAATACCTTGATTATAAACGTCATAGAGCGCTCAACCATCGGTACAGTTACTGTCGTGGGCAATAAAGAAATCCCCAGCGACAAAATGAAAGAGATCCTTAAAGAGCTGGATTTAGTGAAGGGGCGTGTGTTTCAACGTGCTTCGCTTGAACGTCTCGAGAAAGAGTTAAAGCAAGCTTATAATGCTCAAGGTAAATATAATGCACGAATTGAATCGCAAGTTACTACGTTAACGGAAAACCGTGTTGCGATCAGTGTCACTGTTTCAGAGGGCCGAGTGTCTCGTATTAAAGAAATACGAATAATAGGTAATCATGATTTCTCTGATGATCAATTGCTACCTGAATTGGCTTTAGCGCCTAGTGGGATCTTTACTTACTTTACTAAAAAAGATCAGTATTCAAAGGCGTCAATGGATGCTTCTTTAGAAGCGTTGCGATCATATTATCTTGATCGGGGTTATCTGAAGTTTAGTATTGTTTCATCTCAAGTGTTATTGGCTCCTGACAAAAAAGATGTATTTATTAATATTCATATTGAAGAGGGTCCACAATACCGTTTTTCAGGATTTGCGGTGTCGGGTAAGACCGTTCTTCCTAAAGAGAAAATAGACGCATTGATCCAGGTAAAGCAAGGCGAAGTTTTTTCACGCAAAAAAGTGACAGGTAGTATTTCTGCGGTTGGCCTAGCGCTAGGTGACATAGGTTTTGGCTTTCCAGCAGTAAATGCCGATCCGCGTATTAATGAACAAGATAAAACAGTGTTTATTACCTTCGCTGTTGATCCTGGTCGGCATGTGTATGTCAGACGTATTAATTTTCATGGCAACACGAAAACGGCTGACTATGTTTTGCGAAATGTAATTCGTCAAGACGAAGGGGCCTTGTTGTCGCTGCATAATATTAAAGAGTCTGAGCGGCATTTACGATTATTGAGCTATTTGAAGAATATTGATGTTAAAACTACGCCGGTTACGGGGGCAAACAATCAGGTAGATCTTGATGTGTCAGTAGAAGAGGCTCCTTCTGCCGAGGCAAGTGCATCACTCGGTTATGGTACGACTGGGTTTCAATTCAATACCTCCTTTAACCAATATAATTTCATGGGTACTGGTCGTACCATGGGTGTGGGTTTTAATGCAAGCTTATGGGGGCAAGACTATACGTTTAACTATTTCAATCCTTTTTATACCAATACCGGTATAGGCAGAGGATTCAATCTTTATTTTATGAAAGTAGATCCTAGAAACTTGGATGTTAGTGCTTACAGTTCCGATCGTTTTGGTGGGGATGTCAGTTACAGTATGCTGCTTTCAGAAAAGAGTAGTTTGTCATTTGGGTATGGCTACCAAGGCTTAAGGGTTCAATCGGTTGGCGCAGTTCAACAGATTCAAAATTTTGTGAATTTATATGGACGCGATTTTAACCAGGCTCGTTTGAGTTCTGGATGGAATCGTAATTCGTATGACCAAATGCCGTATCCCACCACAGGCATTAATCAACAAGCTAATTTAATGTTTGCCCTGCCGGTAACCGCGAATTCATTTACCTATTATAAATCTTCTTATCAAGCAAGGATGTACTATCCACTATTCCGAGGATTTATCTTCACAATGCTTGGCAATGTAGCGTATGGTAATCGATTCAATGGAGAAGGGCTTCCATTTTATGAGAACTATTTTGCAGGTGGTATTGCTCAGCCCGGGCAGGTTCGTGGCTATGATAGTTATTCTTTGGGTCCGCAAGATAGTCGTGGCAATTCGATAGGGGCAAACTTACTGGTCAATGGGAGCACAGGTATTGCATTACCCTATCCTTTAAGCCGTGAAAATGTTCGCACCATGGTTTTTGTGGATGCCGGTAACGTGTTTATTCAAGGGACCCCCTTCGCATTAAGTGGCTCTAGCGAAGGCCCTATTCGTTATTCTACGGGGGTATCAGTAGAATGGCGTTCACCTTTTGGACCTTTGTCATTCAGTGTGGCAAAAGCATTGAATAAACAGCCTACAGATAAAGAACAATTTTTCCAATTCTCGCTGTCGTCAGGTTTTTAGTCGGGTGCGAATATAGTTTTATTAACGCGAGGAGAGTTATCGCAACCTGTAATGAATTATGCTAGCATTGACTTCCAGTCAAAATGATGTTGCTGGGAGAAATGCAATTTCAATTGATCAAGGAGTGCACTAGAATACGAAGATGTTTTTGGTGTTTCCAAACATAGTTAGGTCTTTAAAATCGGGAGTGAAAGAATGAAGCGATTAGGTGGTGTTTTGATTGCGCTAATGTTTGCGTTCAGTAGCGTTAGTGTGTTTGCAGATGGGACGAAAATAGGTGTGGTTGATTTACAAAAAATCATGCAGACGTCAACCCAAATGAAGGGAATTCAAGAAAAATTGGAAAAAGAATTTAAACCTCGTCGAGACAAACTGGTTGCAATGGAAGATGGTTTGAAAAAAGATATGGAAAAATTTAAGCGTGATAGTTCGGTTTTGAGTCAAGCACAGAAAAAAGATTTGGAAAAGAAGATTGTTACGACTCAGCAACAATTTGAGCGCGAAGGACAACAATATCAACAAGAACTGAGTACTGCACACAATGAGTCAATGGAGGAATTTTACAATAAAATCCGTGCTGCCATTGCGAAAGTAGCAGAGAGTGATAAGTTTGATGTTGTGTTACAAAAAGATGCAGCACCTTTTAGCGTAGAAAAGCTAGATGTAACAGCTAAAGTAATGAAAGAAATAAATTAATTTACATCCAGTTGTTCTATGACATCATCCTCGCCTTTGCGGGGGTGATGTATTACTAGAGATTCAAAATTTTGTGTGCAGCCCTTTATTTTACCTAGAGAGCGTGTGCGCTCTTATAGATAAAATCATATCCGTACGACCTGCGCCTAATCGGCCAAATCGTTGGATGGGGTTTGATACGTTGTCGTAAAGGATAACAAGTGAGAGATTCTTATGATTGCCTCTGTGGACATTAATAAAATTTTAAGCCTTATACCACATCGGTACCCCTTTATCCTTGTTGATAGGGTTTTAGATTATAAAGTGTATGACCACTTGGTTGCTATTAAGAATGTCACAATGAATGAGCCATTTTTTATGGGACATTTTCCAGGAAACCCTATTATGCCTGGTGTATTGATGCTAGAGGCGTTGGCACAAGCGAGTGCGATTTTGTCAAATTTATCTCGTGCAGCAAAGGAAGGGCATGAGTATTTGTTTTATTTTGCCGGAATTGATAATGCTAAATTTAAACAAATTGTAACCCCTGGCGATCAGCTGCGTTTGGAAGTGAAATTAATTGGACAAAAACGAGATTTTTGGCGTCTGCATGGTGAAGCTTTTGTTGGTGATAAACTAGCCTGTTCAGCAGATTTAATGAGTGCAGTGAAGGAAGTGAAAAGTGATAGATGAGCATGCAATCATTCACCCATCAGCTAAATTGGCTAAAGGGGTATCTGTAGGACCTGGAACCATTATTGGTGCAGATGTTGAAATTGGTGAAGGTACTTGGATTGGTCCTCATGCTGTTATTGAGGGTCCAACAGTAATCGGTAAAAATAATAAAATTTTTCAATTTTCTTCTGTTGGTGACGAACCGCAAGATATAACTTATCAAGGTGAACCAACGCGACTTGAGATTGGTGATAATAATATCATTCGTGAATACTGTATGATCAGCCGTGGGACAGTTAAAGGTGGTGGTCTTACACGTTTAGGTAATGATAATTTTTTGATGGCATTTACACATATTGGTCACGATTGTATTGTAGGAAACCATGTCATCATGGTGAATTACTCTGCTCTTTCTGGGCACGTGGTGATTGATGATTTTGCTAATATTGGGGCATACGCCGCAATACACCAGTTTTGTCACGTCGGTGCTTATGCGTTTATTGCACGTGCTACTTATGTCACTAAGGACGTATTACCCTACGTAATGATTGCTGGTCATACTACGTCTGCTTGCGGTATTAACTCAGTTGGCTTAAGGCGAGGTGGTTTTTCCTCTTCTGCTATCGATTGTTTGCGTAGAGCCTATAAAATTATCTTTCGTAAAGGACTAACGGTGCAACAAGCTGTTGCTGAATTAGAATTGCTACAAAAAGACTGCCCAGAAGTACTCCCAATGATTGATGTACTGAATAAATCAACGCGCGGTATAGTGAGATAATTGATGTTAGACCCCCATTTATTACGCGAAAACCCACAGTATGTTGCAAATCAACTGATGATGCGTGGGTATATCTTTGATGTAAAGGCTTTTGTCGAGTTAGAAGATCAGCGTAAGTCATTACAAATTGCAACTCAAGCACTACAGAATGACCGTAACCAACGTTCAAAAGAAATAGGGCTAGCAAAGGCTCGTAATGAAGATATCACGCCTATGCGTGAGGAAGTTAATCGAATTAGTGCGGCTCTGGACAGCAATAAAGCCGAGCTTGCAGAGATTCTTAAGAAGATTGAGCTTGTTAGCTTAAGCTTACCGAATTTACCACATGAATCAGTCCCTATCGGCCATGATGAACAAGCTAATCAAGAGATACGACGTTGGGGAAATATACCTACGTTTGATTTTACTGTTAAATCACATGATGATTTAGGTGAAGCATTAGGTCAGATGGATTTTGCACTAGCAGCTAAAATTACCGGCAGTCGATTTGTTGTTTTGAAGGGGCAATTAGCGCGATTGCAACGTGCGCTCATTCAATTCATGTTGGATACGCATACATTGGCACATGGGTATCAGGAGATTTACGTTCCTTATATCATTAATGGTGATAGCTTGTTAGGTACGGGTCAATTACCTAAATTTGAAGAAGATTTATTTAAGTTGACGGGGGATGCTGGGTATTATTTAACCTCTACCGCAGAAATTCCAGTAACCAATACGGTGCGTGATACTATTTTAACGAATGAGTCATTGCCTATATGTTATGTTTGTCATTCGCCTTGTTTTCGAAGTGAGGCCGGTTCTTACGGCAAAGATACCAAGGGGATGATTCGTCAACATCAATTTGAAAAAGTGGAGCTAGTACACATCACAACACCTGATGCGTCCTATGATGCTTTGGAACAGTTAACAAATCATGCTGAGTCAATTTTACAGCGCTTGCAGCTACCTTATCGCGTACTGAATTTGTGTACTGGCGATATGGGGGGCAGTGCTGCTAAAACCTATGATCTTGAAGTGTGGTTACCAAGTCAAAATACCTACCGTGAAATATCATCTTGTAGCAACATGGAGTCTTTTCAGGCGCGGCGGATGCAGGCTCGTTTTCGTCATCCAGAGACACGTGAAATCTCATTAGTGCATACGCTAAATGGATCGGGCTTAGCTGTTGGCCGGACGCTTGTGGCGATTATGGAAAATTATCAGGATAAAGTGGGGAACATACATATTCCTCAAGCATTGCAGTCGTACATGGGTGGTATGGATATCATCAAACTGTAAATTTATTGTAACTTTTTCCACGATTTAAACGTTGAGGTAAAGAGATACAGTTTCTTTAATTTTGGAGTCGTGATGATGAAGACAACGTGTCAAAAAAAATAGTCACCTTATTAATTTCTGCAGCATGTATGGGCGCAGCTGCTGTATACGCTGATCAGATGGACGACTATGCTGCCTATTGTAGTGAATCAGGTGGTGTAGTAGAAGAAATGCCTGCCGAAATATACACATCTATGGGATTAGTCAAAGGCCAATCTAAGATGTTCTGCAACTTTACTGCTGGAAATGGATTTGTTGCTATTGGCTTAGAGACCTTTTCTTCAAATGAGCCAAGCATAGCCGCAACATTCATAAAAAAAATGGGCGAAATTGGGGAGCAATCCAATTTATTTAAAGGTGTATATTCAAATCCATCACATAATGTGTGTAAAAATTTAGGTGGGGCGTCAATTGGTTTTGTAGCGGCGGGCGGATTTTCTAACCAATTAGGGCAGTCTGATATTTGTGTTTTTGGTGATGGTTCAATGGTTAGCGGATGGTCATTGGTTTATATGGCTAATCATCGCGAAGGTTATGATGATATTAAAAATAAAGTTAAAGCTGATCCATTGGGTATTTATATACCTCGCTAGTTTAGTTACGGGGATCATTACTTTATAAGGTGATCCCGCCTACCTTTGGTTTAGTTCGGCGACAACTCATTAAACATACGCTGCAACAGATGCCATTAATAGAAAGCCGATAATCACAAAACTAAAATCACGCAAATTACAGCAACGCTCAACCATTACACAGCGTTCAAGACCATGCAGAGTGCCCAGGTAGAGAAAAGTGCCTGCAGAAGTTGCAATCAAAATAGGGTCAAAAAGTGATGTTGTTTCTATCCCTTGTCCAAAATAGTAGCCAATAAAAATACCCAGTGGTGTCATGAATGCAAAAATAAGAAAAAATATACTACTTTTCAACGTCGTCAACGAGCTTTTATTTAACTGTACGGCGATTGCAAAACTCTCCGCCCATTTATGGGTGATAATTGCAAAAAACAACATGATGATTAAGGGGAACTCTTTGCTAAAGCCAAGAGCTGCTCCTAGCACGAGAGAATGAACAGAGAGCATTAACCAGGCTACAATGGCAAAGGCGGGATGCGTTTTATCTTGGTGATGGTAAAGCTCTTTGCCCAAATGCTCAAACCACAAAAACAAGAGAAAAACGATACCGGTAATGATAAATGCAAAGGGGTAGTTGTAGCCCATCTTGCCAAACATGGCATTTGCTTCAGGGAGCATGTGCAATAATCCGGCTCCTAGGAATACGCCAGTAGCTAACGTCTCTCCTACAGGAAAATCAACGTGGGCATCGCGTAGGCGCTTTTTAAAAGGATACCACCCAGCTAATAAAATAACGACCAAAATACTCAGCGAGAAAAAAAGTTTTAAAGAGGCTGTGGTCATAACTTAAAATCCCTAGATGTCCAGAACTACGGTGCTGTGTATAATATTTTCACATACTAGTTTTAGCAAGTGTTATTTCACGATGTTGGGCATACAATCGTACGCTGATAAGGTGTGAACGAGAGGATAAATCACTTTCTATCCGTTGGCTAAGTGCTTGCCACTCCTCAAATTTTTGATCACATATCAAGTCGATGCTTAGTGTGCCATCAAGGTAATGTAAGATCCATGATTGAATGCCTGGGTATTCTTGGCACCAGGGATTAAATAACTTCTGTTCTAGGGTGCTACGGTTTGGTAAGTGCAATGATGGACAACTTGTTTCATCGTCTTCCGGATCGACGTGGACCGTGACGTCTTTAACCAGGTCCAATTTCATCATGAGCGCATGGTGAACATTCTGTGCGATAAAGTGACCCTCTGATACTGATATCTCAGGGGAAACCAGGATATGAACATCAATGAAGATGTCGCGCCCCATCATTCGACTGCGTAATTGATGAATCTTTTGCACGCCATCAACTGCTAATATGATGCGTTCGATTGTCGATGTCATTTGAGGTTCGACTGCGGTATCCACCAGTTCTTTTACACTATTCCAGCCATAACTCAAACCCATTTTAATGATCAAGAAACCAACCACAATCGCAGCCAGGGCATCCAGATAGGGATATCCTGCTAAACTTCCGATTAATCCGATGAGAACGATGATAGAGGATGCAGCATCGGAGCGATGGTGCCAGGCATTGGCAATAATCAGATCCGATTGGATTTGTTTTCCCACCTGTTGGGTATAATGAAATAAGCCTTCATTGGCTAAGGTAGAAAGGGCGGCGATGGGTAATGTTAACCAGCCAGGTATGTGTTTCGTGTTGTAAAGAGCATCATAGAAGGAGTCCCAGGCAATTCCTGTGCCAGTGAGAATGAGTAACAATGCTAGCAGCAGGGTAGCAGCTGTTTCGATGCGCTGATGGCCATAGGGATGCGAATCATCGGCATCTTGACTTCCATATTTCGACGCAAAAAACACCATTCCGTCGGTGAGTAAATCGGAAAACGAGTGAACTCCATCCGCTACTAACGCATGTGAATGAAAAAAAGTTCCTCCAATCAATTTGATGAATCCCAATAAAGCATTAATGAAGGCCCCTATCAAGGTAACTTTTTTAGCCTCCAAATACCGTTCATGCTGTTGCATGGGTTTCCTTTATTAATTTTAGAATGTCGAGGTCTATTTTCGCCTAAGGGCAATAATAGTCAAGGAGTACTTTTTAGACGACGTGATAGTATTTTTGAAGTAGGTCGGTGGATGAAAATTGGTAAGTTCTGAGGCAGCGATGCAATCGGTTGTATTTTCAAGGAGCTTTATATTCTGTACACAGGATTATCCACAGATTTTGTGGATAATTTTTATTGTACAATGTTCTTCCAAAATAAAAAAACCTATAATATTCATGTTGTTAGAAATGCTATTGAATTATTGAGAATATTAATGTACTGAGAAGATGAATAGTTATGCACAGTATGGAATGAAGAAGGGAAATTAGAATTTCTTGTACATATTACCAAAGAAAAAATGAAAATACAGTATTGACAGATAGTCTTTTAACGGTAATTTTTTTAGTCCTTACCCCTGTAAAAATTGCTCAAACTCTCCCAACCAACGATTGGCGATGGTGCGTGCAATGATAGGTTCCTCGAGTAGTATTTGGTCCGCGATTTTTTCCACGGATGCCAGTAAACCCTGATCCCGTTGCAAATTGGCAATTTTATATTGTCGATAGCCGGTTTGGCGGGTTCCTAAAAACTCTCCAGAACCACGTAGTTGCAAGTCTTTTTCAGCAATAATAAAGCCATCACATGTGGCGCGCATGACTCGTAAACGCTCCGCTCCTAATAACGAGAGGGGTGATTGGTAAAGTAATAAGCAGTGGGATTGGATGCTGCCACGACCAATTCGACCACGCAATTGATGTAATTGTGATAATCCAAGGCGCTCTGCATTTTCAATGATCATAAGACTGGCTTTCGCGACATCCACCCCGACTTCAATGACTGTTGTGGCAACCAACAAATCAATGTCACCTCGTTTAAATGCAGCCATGGTGTCCTCTTTTTCATTGGCTTTCATCCGCCCATGCACCAGTCCCACCCGAACGTGCTGTAATTGCGCTTGTAAATTCTGAGCGGTTGCAGTGGCTGCAATGCATTGTAATTTTTCTGATTCATCAATTAAGGTACATACCCAATAAGCTTGGCGATCATTTGCGATGGCGGCTTGCAAGCGCTTGATAATGGGCTGGCGTTTATCTTGATTGAGGATGGCAGTCACTATAGGTGTGCGTCCAGGGGGAAGCTCATCGATCACTGATAAATCAAGATGGGCAAATTGAGTCATCGCTAATGTTCGTGGGATGGGGGTTGCAGTCATCAGTAGCTGGTGTGGGGTGGACTCCTTTTGTTGCCCCTTCTGTTGAAGTAACAATCGTTGTTCAACGCCAAACCGATGTTGCTCGTCAATAATAACCAAGCCTAAGCGCGCAAATTTTACGCCCTCTTGAAAGAGCGCGTGCGTACCTACGATCAATTGACATTGATTGTTTGCGAGGGCGGTGAGTGTTTCTTTGCGTGCACTCGACTTCATTTTGCCGCTGAGTCGATGAATCTTTATTCCAAGGGGTGTGAACCAGTTACTAATCGTTCCAGCATGCTGCTCACTGAGGATGTCTGTTGGCGCCATCAACGCCACTTGGTAACCATTAGTAATAGCTTGTAGAGCAGCTAGGGCTGCAATCACGGTCTTTCCAGAGCCTACGTCTCCTTGGACTAAACGTAACATTGGTTTTTGTTGGTTCAAATCCAGTTTAATTTCTGCAAAAACGCGTTGTTGTGCAGCAGTTAATGCGAAGGGTAATATTGATAAAAGTTGATCAACTATACCGTTGGGGCTAGCTAAAGAGGGCGCTGTTAAATTCGAACGTTGTTGCCTTGCAAATTGCATACTTAAGCGTTGTGCTAACAACTCATCAAAAACCAGGCGTTTTAAGGCGGGATGAGAGCCTTCTTCTAATGCCTTGATTGTGGTGTCGGGAGGAGGGTTGTGCAATTGTTCAATTGCAGTTGATAGTGGTAGAAAATAGTGTTCCTGCAATTGTTGATGACTCATCCACTCTAAATCATCTAATTCAACTTGGTGCGTGACTAGCACGGTTTTTATGAGTTGCCGTAAACGTGTTTGGCTCAATCCCAGTGTTGTCGGATAGATTGGGGTCAGCGTTTCTTCTACATGAAACTCCTGGTCTGTATCAAGTAATTGATATTCAGGGTGGATCATTTCAACATGATTGGCAAATTCACGTACTTCGCCAAAAGCGCGTATCTTCGAGCTTTCATTCAGTAATTTAACTTGTTGTTTATTAAAATGAAAAAAACGTAATTTCAATAAGCCCGTTTTGTCTTCCACATAGCAATAAAGCATCATGCGTTTGCCGTATTTGATTTCTGTTTTACAAACATTGCCGGCAATAACGCACCAATCATTGGGTCGAAGATCCTGAATGGGGGTGATTCGCGTTCGGTCTTGATAGCGAAATGGTAAATGGAATAACAAATCTTGCACGGTGCGAATACCGCACTTAGCAAGTTTTGCTGCAATTGTAGGGCCAACGCCAGGTAAAGTTTCACAAGAGAGAGTGAGCACGGTATGATTAATTTTAAAAAAAAATAATCATAACAGGAAACAGATATGAATCGTACAATCAACTATGCCGCTGGTTTAATTTTGGTATGGATCATTGGCGATCTGTTAATGGCCGGACGGAGCTTGTTGATCCCCATCATTATCGCGCTGATCATATGGAATTTATTAAACACCATCAATTTTGCGATGCAGAAAATTCCTGGGGTTGGAGCACGACTTCCGGATTGGTTCTGTAAGATTTTATCGCTTTTAGTGGTTGTTGGTATGGTAAAAGTGCTAGTCGACATCATTACGAATAATGTTCTTGATGTTATCGCTGCGTCCTCGCGCTATCAAGAGAATTTGATGCATCTCTTTAATAACGTTGATCAGCATTATCGCATCAAAGTATTGGCAGGTTTTGATGGGTTTTTAAAGAATCTGAGTGTTCAGAAAATTTTGGTTAATATTTATGGGGTATTTACTACATTAACCAGTTCAGCGGTATTGATTGCGTTATATGTGGTTTTCTTGTTTGTTGAACAGCATTTTTTCAAACAAAAAATGAATGCGCTTTTTCCGCAGGCTGGGCATCGCCAGGTGGCAGACAGCATTATTATTCATATCCTTAAAGACACACAAACATACCTTGGATTAAAAACGCTGTTAAGTTTAACCACAGCTACTGCCAGTTGGGTGATCATGAAGTCAGTGAATTTAGATTTTGCTGAGTTTTGGGCTCTGTTGATATTTTTCCTCAATTTTATACCGAACCTTGGGGCCATTGTGGCGACCGCATTTCCAGCATTACTCGCGTTAATTCAATTTCAGAATTGGTTTCCATTTGCAGTGGTCACCTCGGGGATTGTGTTGGTGCAATTTATAGTAGGTAATCTTCTTGAGCCTCGCTATTTGAGCAAGTCCTTGAACTTAAGTCCTTTGGTGATTTTATTTGCTTTGGCATTATGGGGTGCAATTTGGGGTGTTTTAGGTATGTTCCTTGCGGTTCCGATTACGGTTATGATGTTGATTGTATTCGCTCATTTTGAGTCGACTCGGCCTATTGCCATTTTGTTGTCGCAAGATGGTTATATTAAAAAAGCTTATGAATAGTGATAGCTAATGGTTCCTCGATTTAGATGTTCTTTACACCCTAATAAGTAGAACAAAAAATGAATCATTTAGCACGTCTTATCTTAGGGAAGTTACCTACTTACAGATGCGCAGAATAGACATAATTGGCTAAACTCGTGTTACAACAAAAAAAGGAAAAATCCATATCTTGGGTATCTTAGACCTGATAAATTTGAAAATAAGAGCTACAATTTTAGCAATAGTGTGCGTTAAAGTGGGGGAAGATCAATAATGATTACAGATATGAAATCGCAACACCGTGTTGTTTCCGATGAAAAACTCGATGCACTAAAAACTCGTGAACACGATCTTTTCCAGCAGCGAACGCCAAATTCTAAAGCAACATTTGCCCATGCGCAAGAAATGCTACTGAACGGGGTTCCCATGCCGTGGATGGGAGACTGGGGAACCACCCATCCGATTTATGTAAAAAATGCTTCCGGTAATCGAGTGACTGATATCGATAATAATAATTACATTGATTTTTGTCTTGGAGACACCGGTGCAATGTTTGGCCATTCGCCGGAACCGACGGCAAAAGCCGTTGCAGAACAGGTTTTCAATGGTATTACTACGATGCTCCCAACGGAACGTGCGCTATCGATTGGCACCGAATTGAGTCGCCGCTTTGGTTTGCCGTTCTGGCAATGTGCGATGACGGCCACCGAAGCCAACCGCTACGTGATCAGAACCTGTCGCACACTGACAAAACGGCCGAAAATACTGGTTATGAATGAGTGCTATCACGGAAGTCTGGATGAATCACTGCCACATATTGGCGCAGACAGCAAATTTGAGTTGCGTACTGCTTATGATTCAAATCCAGGCATGGCCAAAGATCTGCTGACCCGTATTGTCGAATTTAACGATCCCGCAGCATTGGAGAGGGAATTGGCATTTGGCGATGTCGCTTGTGTGCTGGCCGAACCGGTTATGACCAACTGCGGCATGGTGCTGCCAGCGCCTGGGTACCACGAAAAGTTGCGCGAACTGTGCACGCGGTATGGCAGTTTTTTAGTCATGGACGAAACCCATACCTTTTCCACCGGCCCCGGCGGTTACACTGCAGCTTATGGTTTGAAGCCAGATTTTATTACCCTTGGTAAATCTATTGCTGGGGGTATTCCGGTTGCAGTTTACGGATTTACCAAGGAAATGGCCGATAAAATCAACAACACTTTTGGCCGAAAGAGCGTCTCGGATCCAATGGGTATCGGTGGGACGCTTTCGGGGAATGCCTTTGCCATTCGAGCGATGGAAGCTACCCTGAAAGAGGTGGCAACCGATGCAGCGTTTGAACACATGATTGCGGGCCAGAATCGTCTCTCTGACGGCCTTGAAGCAGCTTTAAAAGCCCACGCCATTCCTTGGAGTATCACACGCTCTGGCGCGCGCTGCGAGATGCAATTTATGCCGAATCCACCAACAAACGGCTCCGAAGCCAAGGCGCATTTTGACTGGGAACTGATGTATTACATGCACTTATATCTGTCCAATCGTGGCGTCTTGATCACCCCATTTCACAACATGATGTTGGTACCACCAATGGCTAGCAATGCCGATATTGACCGGATTGTGCAACTTTGGAGTGAGTGTATGGCCGAGCTTGTTTCTGCTGACTAATCCTCTTTGCGAAATCACAGAGAAAAGTTGGCTCTTGGCGTCTAGTCTAGTGTCTACGAGGTTGATTTCCTTGGCTTTGTGCGGGGGGCAGGAGGTAACTTCTGTCCCTACCGCAACGTGCGCCGGGCATGGCGCGCAGCGCCAAACCGGCGCACAAGTTATCAAATGAAACGGAAGTGGGGATTCCGTACCAAGAAATTCTCCTGGTCTAATAAGCTGGCATCAGAGTATTAGAAGCGAAGAAAGATGCGAACTAAAGATAACTGTGCGCCATGGCGCTGGCAACCAGCAAGCGAAAGCGAACTGGGAATTGACTTGGAGGTGAAAGTCCTCTGGGGGCCTAAATGGTGAGGAACCCCTAGCTGAAAGCAACTGCGTTATCGTGAGGTAAGGTGGAGAGGAAGCTGGAAGCAAAACCTTGGCCTGAGGTACACGAAACACATAAAAGGCGACGAAATCGTGGGCGAGAAGGCGTTGGTATTCAAAGCCCAAACACCATTCGGACGACAAATCGTAGATGTGTCAGGTATATGAGGTGAAGGTCACGCGCATTACCCCGGGAGATCTGTTTATTTAACCTAATAAGGGCTAGAAAAATCGCAAGATTGCTCGACGAATAAACAGAAGTCAGTAGAACCCATAGTAACTGTACAAGGTGAAGGGGTGAACATAAGAATCAAACTGGTACATCCCTTTCGTAATGTGATGGAGGTACAGCCACCAGAAAGATAAATTCTGGACATTGTTGAGCAGAGTTGGCGGAACCAATAATGACTTAATAATGGGTACCAAACATATTCGGCATGGGATGAGAATACTGGTTGTATCAGTGGAGAAATCGGTAAAATGTTGATGGCTAGAGTTCTATCACGGGAAAATTTATTGCTAGCCCACAAAAAAGTGGTCAGCAATAAAGGAGCACCGGGTATTGATGGTATCACCGTCGATGAGCTATGGGCTTTCTGCCAGGAAAACTGGCTATCGATAAGTAGTAAAATTAGGGAAGGAATTTACCGACCCCATCCAGTGAAAAAGGTAGAGATACCTAAACCTGGAGGAGGTAAAAGAATATTAGGTATTCCTTGTGTCATTGATCGACTTATCCTGCAAGTATTAAATCAAATTCTCAGCCCCATTTTTGATGAGGGTTTTTCCGAGGCTAGCTTTGGATTCAGACCGAAGAGAAGCGCGCACGATGCGCTTAAACGGGCTGGAGAACATATTGCATCAGGGCATACATGGGTTGTTAACATCGATTTGGAAAAATTCTTTGACCGAGTAAACCACGACATACTTATGGCGCGGTTGGCACGGAAAATCGAAGATAAATTGGTGCTTAAGCTTATTAGACAGTATCTTCAAGCAGGCATTATGGACAATGGAATTGTTCAACAACGCACAGAAGGTAAGGTTCAAGGAGCCCCATTATCGCCTTTATTAAGCAATATTATGCTTGACGACCTAGATAAGGAACTGGAGCGACGGGGACATCGACACTGCCGTTTCGCTGATGATTTTAATGTATATCTTAAGTCAGAGCGAGCCGGAAAACGTGTGATGGAGTCCATTGAACACTATCTGTGGAAGAGATTAAAACTTCCTATAAATAAAGAGAAAAGTGAAGTAATACGTAGCAATAAACATACTTTTCTTGGATATTCGTTTTATGGATATAAAAACCCCAAGCTAAGAATAGCGCCAAAATCTATAGTCCGGTTGAAAGACAAGATTCGCGTATCATTGCGGCGATGGAGAGGAATGAAGATGCAACAGGTCATAGCAGAGCTAAATCAGATGGTTCAGGGATGGGTAGTCTATTTTAAATTAGCGGAAGCAAAGTTGCACTTAGAAAAGTTAGAGGCATGGATATTACGTCATCTGAGATGTATTCAATGGCGTCAGTGGAAAAAGCCAAAGACCCGCTTTAATAAACTAATCTCTTTCCAGGTAAATCGCAAGAAAGCAGCCAGAGTAGCGTGGGGACGCGGAGGTCCATGGTATAGCTCGGCGACGAGTGCCATGAACTTCGCCCTAAACCATGCCTACTTTAGGATGCTAGGGTGGTTAGGATTACTTAACCTTTATAGTAAATTCAAGACTGGTATTAAGTTTTTATGAACCGCCGTATACGGATCCGTACGTACGGTGGTGTGGAAGCCGAATTTGGGAGACTGGATTCGGCTATCCGATCCTACAGCTGAACCACCACTCCTGAAAGATACCCTAAGAATGCCTTTCGCGGGAGAGGGTTGGGACTAAGTGATAGACACAAAATTTGAACAGCTATTTTCTTGTGTAAATAACAGCCACAACAAGAATAATTTAGTCATTACGAGGAGCGTAGCGACGAAGTAACCCAGCGGCCTCAGAGAATCTTGACGGCATGAACAATGCACTTAGATCAAATATCAAACACGAATGGCCTGTTCAAGTTTTGTAGGGAGCACTTAGGGTATCTCCTTCCAGCTGCTGGAGACTCCTCGCTGTGTTAATAATGACGTAGTTGTACAGTAAATGATTTTTGGTGATCTTGCTCTGTACTTTTCCTGTTCCTTGACTTTATTTTTAGATCAAGTCCTAAAGTTGCTGTAAAGATCCATATTTTTCCTCACCACCTAATTTTTACTGATTAATTGCAACCACATTGTTTTGAATATCATCAGCAACTTGTTCGTTTTTCCATTCCCAAAATTCAGTCATATCG
>CAMBDN010000006.1 GCA_945865355.1 Legionella genomosp. 1 | reverse complement strand
ACCGCTTGATAAGCTTAGAATAAAAGAAATGAAACGCCTTAAATCAGAGCTTGATAATGATGAGTACGCCAAGCTGGAAGGTATGATATGGATATTACGCAAGCAACATGAATGCTTGTCTGATGCGGATAAATTAAAGCTGGAGTTGTTATACAAACACTCCGACAAACTCAAGAAAGCCCATAGCTACGCCCTGAAGTTAACCAATATTTTCAACACACACTGCGGAAGAAAGTCAGGAATGGCTAAACTAAACAGATGGATTAAAAAGGTTGAAAAAAGTGCAGTCACTTGTTTCGATGGATTTATTTCAACACTGGGAAAATACAAATCTTACATCGTCAATTACTTTAAAAAGCGAAAAAACAGCGGCTTTGTTGAGGGAATGAATAATAAAATCAAAGTGGCCAAAAGATGGTGCTATGGATTCTCTGCTGTGAAAACCATTTTTCAGCGTCTGTTTCTCGACTTCCAGGGGTTCGAAATTTACGTATGATTAATTTCTACAGATGCGCAGAAGAGCCGAATTTAGCCAGCTGTTGTTAATTTTGAGGCACATTTTTAAACTAAAGCTTGTTTCCACTGTCTGGTCTTGATAGAATTCAACCCTTTGACAGAAGTACCTATGCTGCGTAAGCAATATTTATTGGGCATAATTTATCATTTCAGGAGTAAACAATGTCGCTAACGAGCGCACAAAAAGCAGAAATTGTGAATGAATACAAACTAGCTGATAAAGATACAGGCTCACCTGAGGTACAGGTTTCCTTAATGACAGGCCGTATTAAATATCTGACAGACCATTTCAAAAATCACAGTAAAGATTTCCATTCACGCCGTGGTTTACAAGAATTGGTGAACAAACGTCGCAAATTGCTGAAATATTTGAAAAGAAATGATCAGGCACGTTATGTAGCATTAATTCAACGTCTTGGTCTTCGAGACTCCTATTGAGTGTTGCCCGCATGTCAGTTGGCATGGATCGAGAAAACATATTTTGCTAAAGAAAAGGCGCAGTGTTCTGCGCTTTTTTTTTTGCTATTACAATCTATAAGAGGTAATTGACGTGTCTAAAATCACTAAAGAAATTCAACTGGGTGAACATACGCTGGTACTTGAGACCGGTGAGATTGCAAGACAAGCAGATGGGGCAATTTTTGCATCTATGCATGGTACGCAAGTACTGATTACTGTGGTTGGGAAAAAAGAAGGTGGTGAAAAGAATAGTTTCTTCCCAATGACGGTCAATTACCAAGAAAAGACATACGCTGCAGGTAAAATTCCAGGCGGCTTTAATAAACGCGAAGGCCGTCCAAGTGAGCATGAAACATTGGTGTCTCGCTTGATTGACAGACCTCTGCGACCGCTATTTCCAGATGAATTCCGTAACGAAGTGCAAATTATTGCAACCGTTATGTCACTAAATCCTGAGGTGCCGGCCGATGTTGTTGCGCTGATAGGTGCATCTGCAGCGCTCGCTATTTCTGGTCTTCCTTTTCAGGGACCTATTGGTGCAGTTCGTGTTGGCTATCATGATGGTGTCTATCTACTTAACCCTGGACCACAACAGGCATCAGAACTTGATTTGGTTGTAGCAGGAACCAAAGATGCTATTTTGATGGTCGAGTCTGAAGCTCGTGAGTTAAGTGAAGATGTAATGTTAGGTGCGGTGCTTTTTGGTCATGAAATGATGAAAGGTGTGATCCGCGTAATTACGGAGCTTGCTAAAGAAGTGGGTAAGCCAGTTTGGGATTGGACGGCACCCGCCATTGATACTGATCTGCAATCGCAAATTGCTGAATTGGCTACGGCCGATATTACCCAGGCTTATCTGCTTAAAGATAAGACACAACGTTATCAACGTCTCACAGAGCTTCGTCAGAAACTTGCGGATAATTTGGTTGCAGATCGTGAAGATCTAAGTCGTGATGTAGTGAATAACTTAGTCAGCTCTTTAGAGAAAAATATTGTACGTAATCGTATTTTAGATGGTGAACCACGAATTGACGGACGAGATCAAAAAACAGTTCGACCAATCGTTATTCGTACCAATCTTTTGGAGCGTGCACATGGCTCCGCGTTGTTTACGCGAGGCGAGACGCAGGCAATTGTGGCAGCGACTTTAGGTAATGATCGTGATGCACAAACATTAGATAAATTGGATGGTGAAGTTAAAGATAGATTTATGCTGCATTATAATTTCCCTCCTTATTCTGTTGGTGAAACGGGGATGGTTGGTAGTCCAAAGCGCCGCGAAATCGGTCATGGACGACTCGCTCGCCGCAGCATGATGGCAGTGTTACCTAGCACAAGTGAATTTCCTTATGTATTACGAGTTGTATCAGAAATCACCGAGTCTAATGGATCCAGTTCTATGGCTACCGTTTGCGGAACAAGTTTGGCATTAATGGATGCTGGTGTACCATTAAAAGCGCCTGTTGCTGGCGTTGCCATGGGTCTTATTAAGGATGGTGATCGATTTGCTGTACTTACGGATATCTTGGGAGACGAAGATCATCTTGGAGATATGGACTTTAAAGTGGCAGGAACTGAAAAAGGTGTTACCGCGCTACAAATGGATATTAAGATCACGGGTATTACCAAAGAGATCATGGCTCAAGCACTCGAACAAGCTAATGCTGGCCGACGTCATATTTTAGAAGTGATGAACAATGCATTGGCTGAGCACCGCGTTGAACTGTCCCAACATGCACCACGTATTGTTACCATGAAAGTGGCTGAAGATAAAATTCGTACGATTATTGGTAAAGGTGGTGTGACCATTAAAGGGTTGATTGAAAGCACCGGCGTTTCTATCGATATCGATGACACAGGTTTAGTGCAATTATTTTCTCCCAACATGGATGCATTGGACGAAGCGCAACGACAAATTAAAGCGTTGATCGCTGAAGTGGAAGTTGGGAAAACATACCACGGTAAAGTGAATAAGATTGTTGATTTTGGTGCTTTTATTAATTTATTACCCGGTAAAGACGGACTGTTACACATTTCACAGATTTGCGCTGAGCGTTCAGACAAAGTGGAAGATGTATTACATGAAGGACAAGAAATTGACGTTTTTGTAGCTGGGGTAGACAAACAAGGTCGTGTCAAGTTGGAATGGAAAGACAAGCCAGGTGCGCCTGCTAAGGCTCCAGCGGCTGCAGTAGAAGAGGCATCTGTTGATGCAGCTGACGCTGAACAGGATTCAACAGACGAGTAATGTTTGTTGTTTCCTATCGACACTCAAGAAACGCCCTTCTTCTTTGGAAGGGCGCTGCTGAATACCTCCACCCTAAGTAATAGACACAAAATTTAAATAGATCATTTGTGTTTAATATTAGATCTAAATGCATTGTTAATGCCGGCATGCTTATGCTGCTCGCAATGACGGCATTATTTCCCTGTTGCTTTTTATTTGTATAAATATGCGACGTTTAAAATTTCGTGTCAATCACTTGTCGCCCCTCTCTCCATAAGAAACCATTATAATTAGCAGTTGTTTATCAGAGAAAGCTTTAAGTCTACCGTTATTAACGGATCAAGTTTAAAAACTCTACCCGACTGCTTGGGTTGTTACGCATTTCACCTAGCATTACAGACGTTGTCATCACTGAATTTTGTTTTTCTACTCCACGCATCATCATGCAAAGATGCTTGGCTTCCATAACTACAGCAACACCGCGTGCATCCGTGATGGTTGCAATGCAGTTGGCTATTTCTGTTGTTAGTCGTTCTTGGATTTGCAAGCGACGAGCGAAATAATCAACAATACGAGCGATTTTAGATAGACCAATGACTTTACCCTTGGGTAAATAACCTACATGGCACTTGCCTAAAAAAGGTAGTAAGTGATGCTCACACATAGAATACATTTCGATGTCTTTTACAATGACCATCTCATTCATTTCAGACTCAAAGAGTGCTCCATTGATGATGTCATCAAGATTTTCTTGGTAGCCTTTGGTTAAATAGCGCATCGCATTTGCTGCACGCTCGGGAGTATCAATTAACCCTGGACGCTCAATATCTTCACCGATATCTATTAGCAATTGTTTATATAAATTTTTCATTGATTGAACCCTATAAATTAACCGGGTGGCCAAATCATTTGACGCCCACCCAAGATATGTAAGTGAATGTGGTATATAACTTGTCCGCCCCCAGCGTTAACATTAAAAACCAGGCGGTAGCCTGCTTCACTTAGACCCTCTGATTTTGCTAACTTTTTTGCAGTCAGTAGCATACGTCCTAATAGTTGCTCATCTTTAGTATCAGCATCGTCAATTGTTGCGATATGTCGTTTAGGAATAACTAACAAATGTGTAGGTGCTTGCGGGTTAATGTCACGAAAAGCAATGATCTCTGGGTCTTCAAACACAATGGTTGCAGGGATGTCGCCCGCTGCAATTTTACAAAATAGACAGCTCATCGTATTTCCTGACGTGTATATTATTAAACTGTAAATTATACGCTGAGTTATGGCGTGTTACCAATAACACGGTGTTCTTTTGCCTTTTTACAATAATTTGAGCATAATATCTCGTCTTTAAATAGTCTACAGGTGTGGTGATGAGTCTGAAGGAAATTGACAGTGGTCGTGACGTACCCAATGAAATTAACGTTATTATTGAAATTCCCATGCATGGGGAGCCGGTTAAATATGAAGTAGACAAGCAGTCAGGTGCGTTGTTTGTGGATCGTTTTCTTACAACGGCTATGTTTTACCCAACCAACTATGGGTATGTTCCCAATACGTTATCCGAAGATGGTGATCCGGTCGATGTGTTGGTAGTGACACCGGTACCATTGATTAATGGTGCTGTGGTGCGTTGCCGTGTTGTTGGGATGTTGAAAATGACGGATGAATCTGGTGTTGATGCCAAGTTACTCGCTGTTCCCATTAGCAAATTATGCAAAATGTATGAAAACGTGCAAACCTATCAAGATCTTCCGCAGTATTTGTTATTGTCATTGGAGCATTTCTTTAAACACTACAAAGATTTGGAAGAAGGTAAATGGGTGAAAGTAGATGGTTGGGAAGGTCCGGACGCCGCTCGTGCGGAAATCGTGGCTAGTGTAGAGCGATTTAATAAATAATTTGCTGATGTCCCCCTAATTCGCTGCGCGCATAGGGGGAAAAATAGGGAGTGATCTATATAGGTCAATCAGTTTCTACCCATTTAAAAAAAGCATAATCTATCAAGATCTTACGCTGCTTTTCGAGCAGCTATAGCTATGAAAATATAAGCCCAGCCATTGACGATCAATTCGATGGCGATAAACAAGCCAATGACCCATAGACCACTGTAAGGCCACTGTAATAGTATCAGTACTCCAAGAACGATAGCGGTAAAGCCTGCGAGAACCAGCCAAAACCAGCCCAATGCCTCGCGCAGTATGCTCGCCATAATAAGCCGGGTTATCCCTATAAAAATCAATATCCAAGCTAATAATACGGTTATAAGTTCAGAGGCGAGAATAGGATCATAAATGACTAGGCTTCCTCCAAAAAGATAGAGAATCGCAATCAAAGCATGCCAAACCGCAGCTTTCCATTGCTTACTTCTGAAGACGTCAATCATTTGCGATACTCCTGCAACGATCAGGAGTACACCTAAAAATAATACACTAGCCAAGGTTAACCCAACGACCATCCCCAAGCCTATGCAACCCAAAAGGACAAAGAGAATTCCTAAACCCAATAACCATCCCCAACTACGTTTTAATTCAGCAGGGACCATAACTTCCATGGCATTAATCTTTGGCATAGCCGCTCCTTTTTGATTTGGTAATAACAAGTGTGGGTGACTGATTATTACTATGTACAGAAAGAGTGACGAGTGCAAGACTAATTTTTACGCTTAAGCCTATGTTTGCGTAAACTATTTGCATAGTCAAATTTAGGCATTTCAATATGAAAGAAAATCGCCAATAATCTGGCAGTAAAAATTGAGATCAGGGTAATGAGCACAATCGAGTTTTTTGATACATTCGCGTGAGCCAAAACAATGTAAAGCAGTGCCCCGGCTAGAGCAATAACTGCGTATAATTCTTTGCGTAAAACTAATGGAATATCATTGCAAAGGATATCTCGAAGCATGCCACCACATACCCCAGTAACCATTCCACTGATGATTGCTACACTGGGAGGCATACCGTGGCTGAGTGTTTTTTGTGTACCAATGATGACAAATGCAGATAAACCGAGTGCATCGAGGATTAAAAAAACCTTTAAGATACGGGCTAACGAGTGTGCAATGAAAATGGTAATCAATGCACATAATGAGGTAAATAATAGATACTCTGGGTGTAATACCCATGTTAATGGGTAGGTATTAAATAACACATCTCGGACGGTGCCACCACCTAGTGCCGTAATGCTGGCTATTAACATGACACCGAAGAAATCCATTTTCTTGCGACCGGCAGCGATTGCACCAGTGATTGCTTCTACACAAATCCCCATGATGAATAAATAATGTAGTATCATAGTTAGAGGCTGTGCATTAAAACAGCGATGATAACACGCATGCTAGCATGGTGTCGATGGAATTACCTTTACTATAATATACATCTAAGGAGAGTGAAGAGTGAGCAAAGGACAAAGCATTCCCCCTACTCAGTTTGAGGCAGCAGATAGTGATAGCCTTTCAGAAATTGTCAGCTTGAATCAAAACCTGAGAGAGTTACAAATGGAATTAGCATCCAAATTGGCGTCCCTGGACACGAGCTCTGATGCTGATGAAAAGCTGCAAAAGAAACACTTGTCTACGCTGGCAGAAGAAGTTGAGCGGGCCCTACTGGGTATTGATGAGGTTGTAAATATGGTTGCGACGGAAGAGTGCTAGTTCTATAAGTACTCGCTCTGCAGCACATTAGTCGCTGTAACTTCGATTAAACTGTCTTTTCTAGGTTAAATAATGGCAATAACAGATTGCTACAATACTGGCCTATCTTGTAAAAATTATCATGTTGACTCGTAAAAGTCTCTTGTGCTTGTTGGCAATTATTGTCGCTTGCAAACGAAAAAATGACATGATGACTAGGCTGTTTTACGGCGAAGGAGAGTCCAAGAGGAAAAGCATGTTTTATCTGTTTCATGTAATACAGATCATCGTAATGTTCAGCGCTATACAATGATTGCCATGAAGCTATAGTACATAGGCTATACCAGCTATGTTGATACGTTTTATCATATCGCCAAAGATAGCTGTTAAATAGATTAAACTCTAAAGAAGGTGTTGAGGAGAGGGCGAGCAGTTGCCTATTATTGTCAATATGTGAGAGGGCAATGTGGCTGATTCCATATAAGCCCAACACGTCATTAAATACTTGGCTCACTTCATTTTTGTTTACGAAGAGCACTTCCACCAGGTTTGGGTGGAGTGCGGTTGCTTTATCCGTAGGGTACATATTTACATCCTTGTTATGACGCTAAAGATCCATAATAAATCTTAAAATGCTTACTCGAAGACATTGCTAGATCGTTAATTTGTTTTGATTGCTCTGCGGTGGCATTGATTTTACTGATGTCATTTGTCAAGTCCAATAGAAAGTCAGCTATTTCATCATCGGAGCATTTAGCATTATATAGTTTGCCAGCACAGGTGAAAATATAATGGAGTAAATCTTTTCTTATTGTAAAACTTTTGCTTGAAGCGGTACTGTCTCCTTGATCGTCTCCAAATAAAAGCCATCCAGGCGAAACATGAAGTTTCGATGCAATTTCAGTTAACTTTGCTGGCTCGGGGATAGCTTGACCACGAAGGTATCTTCGGCAAATTTGTAAAGAATGGCCGGATATTTCTGCTAATTTTTGGATATCGACACCCGATGATGAACGAGCAGATGAGTGACCGGCAGCAATCATAGAATCATACAGTCGTTTGGCAAAATATTGAGTTAACTCTAATTTTTCCATGGTTCAATACGTGATCCAATTTAAAATTTAATTGTAAACCATCTTCGTAACAACAGTGTACTTATTTAGCAAGGGAAACTTAAAGTTTCCATTAGAAATCGATGGTTGACATTTGATATTGGAAGACTAAAATGCAGGGTGAAACGTTAATCGTTTCATAAAAGTCCAAATCATGGATGATCGGGGTGTGTGATGGAACAAAGCACTTTGATTGAATCCAACGTTGATGGCGAAGTGGCATAACCATAGTCGCCAACCTCGTGTTAACAATCTGGTCGGAATTGATTGTATGTAACTCCGGCCTTTCTCTATCAGCCATTTGTGAAACAAAAATGAAGACGGTTCTACAATGGGTAATTATGGATGGATTGGTCATCATATTTCTAAAAAAGCATTGTTTATGGAGAGTTACTATCAAAAGGGTTTGCTTTGCAGTGATTGCTTTTATATAATGACCGCCACTCTGTTTCTGATTTGGAACGAATTATAGGCACGTAGCTCAGTGGTAGAGCACCACCTTGACATGGTGGTGGTCGGTGGTTCGATCCCACTCGTGCCTACCAAAAATTTAACCCTGCTGTGCAGGGTTTTTTATTTTGCAAACTCTGTGTAACATTTTCTGTTATGCTGGCCAGAAAGTGTAAAAGGAAAACAAGATGCCAAATATTAAATTACCTGATGGAAATATTAAATATTTTGAACGTCCATTAACTATCTATGAGGTAGCACAAAGTATTAGCCCTGGATTGGCGAAAGTGGCACTTGCAGGACGTGTTGATGAGCGATTGGTGGATGTTAGCCATCTTCTGACTGACGATTGTTCGCTGGTTATTTTGACTGAAAAAGATAGCGAAAGTTTGGATGTTATTCGCCATTCAACAGCGCATCTACTGGCTCAAGCGGTAAAACTCCTGTTTCCTACAGCGCAAGTGACAATTGGTCCCGTTATTGACGATGGTTTTTTTTATGATTTCGCTTTTTCTAGACCATTTACACCAGAGGACCTGCAGCGAATTGAAGAAAAAATGCAAGAATTGGTGCAAGCGGATTACCCCATATCTCGTCGCGAGCTGCCTCGAGATGAGGCGATTCAGTATTTTAGTAATATCGGTGAAGAATATAAAGCGAAAATTATTGCCGATATTCCAGTGAGCGAAACTTTATCACTCTATCGACAAGGTGATTTTGAAGATCTATGTCGAGGTCCTCATGTACCATCAACGGGACGGTTGAAGGCCTTCAAATTAACACGTCTTGCTGGCGCCTACTGGCGAGGCGATGCTCGTAATGAAATGTTACAACGCATTTATGGAACAGCCTGGGCCGATAAAAAATCGCTGGCCGATTATCTTCATCGACAGGAAGAGGCTGAGAAGCGTGATCACCGCAAATTGGGCAAAATATTGGACTTATTTCATTTCCAAGACATAGCCCCAGGCATGGTATTTTGGCATCCCAAAGGATGGACCATTTATCAAATCCTTGAGCAATACATGCGGGGGCGTTTGGCTGAGTTTGGATATCAGGAAATTAAAACACCCCAACTCGTTGATAAAGTCTTATGGGAAAAATCGGGGCATTGGGATAACTTCCGTGACAACATGTTTTTCACTGAAACGGAAAATCGATTATATGCTGTGAAGCCCATGAGCTGTCCATGCCATATACAAATTTATAATCATGGCCTGAAGAGTTATCGAGACCTCCCGTTACGTCTATCTGAGTTTGGAAATTGCCACCGTTGTGAACCGTCTGGCGCATTGCATGGATTGATGCGGGTACGTAATTTTGTGCAGGATGATGGCCATATTTTTTGTACAGAAGATAAGATTCAACCTGAAGTGGCCATGTTACTCGAATTGGTTCAATCTGTTTATGCAGATTTTGGGTTTCCTGAAATAATTTATAGGCTGGCGCTCCGTCCAGAAAAACGTGTCGGATCAGATGAAATCTGGGATAAATCTGAAACAGCGTTAAAGCAAGCTATGCAGAGTAGAAACATACAATGGACTGATGCTCCTGGAGAAGGCGCCTTCTATGGGCCAAAAATTGAGTGCTCTCTCGCGGACTGTTTGGGTAGAATTTGGCAGTGTGGTACAATACAAGTCGATTTTTCGATGCCAGAGCGATTAGGCGCGCAATTTGTAGCAGAGGACGGGAGTAAACAGATCCCCGTTATGATACATCGTGCTATTCTAGGTACGTTCGAGCGCTTTATGGGCATTTTAATCGAGCATCATGCAGGAAATTTACCATTATGGTTGGCACCTATGCAGGTATCTGTGCTAACAATTAGCGAAAAACAACAGGAATATGCAACGAAAATTAATCAAATTTTGCAAAATAAAGGAATTCGTGCAAATTTTGACTTGAGAAATGAGAAGATTGGCTTTAAAATCCGCGAGCATACTTTACAGAAAGTACCCTATTTGTTAATTATTGGTGACAAAGAGGTTGAAAATGGCCTTGTTGCTGTGCGTACTCGTGAAGGAAACGATTTAGGTGTGATGACTGTTGAGGAAATATACGATAGGTTGCAACAGGAAATTATCTTGAAAAAGGCATTTGGATCTTAGCTCGCAAGAGATGCAACTATTTTTTTAGGACGATGCAACATGTTTGAACGTATTAACAAATCAAATTGACAGTCGCAATTAATTAACCAGCTGGAGGATTAGACCATTAGTGCATCAAATAAGCGTGACAGTGATCGCGCACGAATCAATGAACAGATCAATGTACCTGAGGTACGCTTAATTGATGTAGATGGCAACCAGGCTGGTGTAGTTACGACACGTGAGGCGCTGCGTGCAGCAGAAGAAGGTGGATTTGACCTTGTGGAAATTTCCCCAACTGCAAAGCCGCCCGTGTGTCGAATAATGGATTATGGTAAATTTCTCTTTGAAGTGAGTAAGAAACAAGCGGAAGCGAAGAAAAAGCAGAAGCAAATTCAAGTCAAGGAATTGAAATTCCGTCCGACGACGGAAGAGGGTGATTACCAGGTCAAGCTACGCAACCTGGTACGTTTCCTGAATCATGGTGATAAAGTCAAAATCACACTACGTTTTCGTGGTCGTGAAGTGGCACATCAGGACCTTGGTATGAAAATACTAGAGCGGGTGCAGCAAGACACGGCAGAGTTCGCGGTGATTGAGCAACACCCAAAGCGCGAAGGTCGTCAGTTACTGATGGTATTATCACCTAAGAAAAAGTAGGAGCTACTGACAGCTCCTAAGGATCGCACAGATTAGGAATCGCCCTTGCGGGGTTCCTCAAGCGGTTCTGTGGGTAATTGTTCTGTACATGTTTGAGATAGTTACATGTGCTAGGAGGTTTTTTGAGTTAGGCACTGCGTTTGCGGTTCCTTCGCCTCAATCAATTACATCGTTAGGGACGAGCTTCGTATAGATAGAAAATTATCTGGCGCTTGTTCCAAGTGGTTTAATGCGGAGTATATTTGTTATGCCAAAGTTAAAGACACATCGCGGAGCGCACAAACGCTTCCGTAAAACAGCAAGTGGTGCGATCAAACGTCGTGGCGCTTATAGAAATCATATCCTCACCAAAAAGTCGACAAAGCAAAAACGCAAATTGCGCGTTGCTTCGGGCACATTGAAACAGTGTGATGCGCGTCTGGCTGAGCGTATGCTGCACGGTAGTTAAGGGGAGAATGAATAATGCCAAGAGTTAAACGTGGTGTGACAGCAAAAGCTCGTCACAAAAAAGTTTTAGATCAAGCCAAAGGCTATTACGGTGCCCGTAGTCGGACCTACCGAATGGCTAAACAAGCTGTTATTAAAGCAGGTCAATATGCCTACCGCGATCGCAGACAAAAGAAACGTCAGTTCCGTGCGCTGTGGATTGTGCGAATTAATGCACAAGCTCGTGAGTGTGGGCTTTCTTATAGTCGGTTGATCGATGGTTTGAAAAAAGCGGAGATCGAGTTGGATCGTAAAGTCCTTGCTGATATGGCTGTACATGATAAACATGGTTTTGCAGCTGTTGCGGAACTTGCAAAAGCAGCACTTGCGAAGTAACTAATGAACCCAGTTATTCCGTGTAGGTTGCTAAGTTAACTTATAAAAGCGGCAAATCCAGCTGCTTTTTATAAGGTTATACATTAATGGGAGGCTTTGGCCTCCCTTTTACTTGTGGGCCATGTCATGCAAGATATCACTATTCTTCAACAACAAGCGTTTGCTGCAATTGAGACGGCTCAAAATGCAAGTGTCTTGGAGGCAATTCGTGTCGATTATTTAGGCAAAAAGGGTCGGTTGACTGAAATTCTTAAGAACTTAGTTAATTTATCTGCCGAAGATAAACCCAAAATGGGACAACTTGTAAATCAAGCCAAACGAGATATCAGTGTTTGTATTGAAAATAAAATGCTGCAATTAAAAGATGATGCTTTGCAGAAGAAATTAGTAGCAGAGAAAATAGATGTTACTTTGCCAGGTAGAAGTCGCCGATCCGGCACATTGCATCCTGTGACGCAGGTTAGGATGCGAGTGAACCAGTATTTCAGTCAACTTGGATTTGATATCATCGATGGACCAGAAGTAGAAACGGAATTTTATAATTTCGAGGCATTGAATATTCCTGCACACCATCCGGCGCGAGCCATGCATGACACGTTTTATTTTGGTGATGGTCGATTACTACGAACTCACACCTCCCCTGTGCAAATTCGCACCATGGAACAATGTCGGCCTCCTTTCCGTTTGATAGCCCCTGGTCGGGTTTACCGTTGTGATTCCGACATGACGCATACGCCAATGTTTCATCAAGTCGAGGGATTATTGATCGATAAACAAGCCACGTTGGCTGGCTTAAAAGGATTATTACAAGATTTTTTTGCAGAATTTTTTGGTCGTGAATTAGCTATACGTTTTAGAGCCTCTTATTTCCCCTTTACTGAACCATCTGCGGAAGTTGATATTGAGTGTACTCAGTGCGCTGGTAAAGGATGTCGCTCTTGCAAGCACACCGGTTGGTTAGAGGTGTTGGGTTGTGGCATGGTTCATCCAAATGTACTTAGAGCAGTAAACATCTCGCCAGAAGAATATCAAGGATGGGCGTTTGGTATGGGTATGGATAGATTAGCTATGCTCTACTACGGTGTTGATGACTTGCGGATGTTGTTCGAGAACGATTTAACGTTTTTAAACCAGTTTTAAATAATATGTAGGGAATTCTGATGAAAGTAAGTGAATTGTGGTTGCGAGAATGGGTTAATCCGTCATTAACTGGGCCACAACTTGCAGCGCAGTTGACGATGGCCGGATTGGAGGTGGATGCACTAAATCCCGTCGCCGGCGTCTTTGATCAAGTAGTGGTTGCCAAAGTAGTTAGCACGAATCCACACCCGCAAGCAGATAAGTTATCTTTATGCGAGGTGGATAATGGGGCAGGTGTGCTACTCAATGTAGTGTGTGGGGCGGCAAACGTGCGCGCAGGGTTAATGGTGGCATTGGCACAGATTGGAGCCAAGTTACCCGGTGGTTTGATAATTAAGGAATCAGTGATTCGTGGTCAACCGTCACACGGTATGTTGTGTTCAGCTGAAGAGCTTGGTTTAGAAGACGATTCGGATGGCATTATGGAACTTGCTGATGATGCACCAATGGGTGTTGATTTGCGCAAGTACTTGAATTTAGATGATCATGTGTTTGATGTTGATTTAACGCCCAATCGCGCTGATTGCTTTAGTGTTCTGGGGATTGCACGCGAAATTGCAGCGCTGAATAAATTGCCCATACAAAGACCTTCCGCAGTGGTCAATCAATCCATTATAGATGAAGTGTTAACCATCAATTTGCAAGCACCAGAAGCTTGTCCGCAGTATTGCGGACGCATTATTCGTGCTATTAATCCACATGCGGCTACGCCACTTTGGATTAAAGAACGACTGCGTCGTAGTGGTTTACGTACACTAAGTCCAGTGGTTGATGTGACAAACTATGTAATGCTTGAGTTGGGTCAACCCATGCATGCTTTTGATTTACAAGCGATTGAAGGTCAAATCAATGTTCGCTTCAGTCGTAAAGATGAAATGTTGGAGTTGCTGGATGGTAAAAGTGTTACTTTAACTGAAAACGTTTTGGTGATTGCTGATGATAACAAGCCGATGGCAATAGCTGGGATCATGGGTGGTGACGCAAGTGCTGTGCAGGCACATACAACCGATATCTTCCTCGAAAGTGCTTTCTTTAACCCAATAGTGATTGCTGGTGCCGCGCGTCGTTATGGATTATGCAGTGATTCATCACAACGCTTTGAGCGGGGTGTTGACCCAACCCTACAAATAATAGCATTAGAACGTGCGACTGAATTGTTGCTGTCTATTGTTGGTGGTAAGGTCGGGCCAGTTACTATTGCTAAGAAATCAGACTTGTTGCCTGGGAAGATTAGCCTTTCATTTCATCCTGAGAAAGTTAAAAAATTAACGGGCATGGATGTTCCCGAAGAGCAGATGATTGTTATATTAAAAAATCTGGATATGTCCGTTCGCTGTGAAAAAGAACAATGGGTGGTTGATGTACCGGCACATCGTTTTGACATTTCTCAAGATGTCGATCTGGTCGAAGAGATTATCCGTCTCCATGGCTATGACAATCTCAAAGCGGCTCCAGTGGTCACGACGATGCAAGCAGGTAAAATTAACCCGTACAATCGTCTATTAAGCCAGATAAGCTTGTTTTTAAGTGGTCGCGGATATGCAGAAACGATCAGTTATAGTTTTGTAGATCCTACTTTACAGCAGGAGCTTTACCCAGAAACGCCTACAATGCAATTAATAAATCCGATTTCACCAGAGCTTGCTGAGATGCGAGTGGGAATGTGGCCGGGGCTGATTGCATCTATGGTTTATAATGCGCACCGCCAACAAACCGCAATTAAATTTTTCGAAGCAGGCGTCGTCTTTAATATCCATGAGGGAGCTTTACAAGAACAGCAAAGCATTGCGGGGTTGATAACGGGTGAGCATGGCAATTTAAACTGGAGTGAATCGGCGCGGTCTTTTGATTTTTTTGATATGAAAGGCGATCTACAATCGTTATTTACGATGCTTAATGTGGGTGATGTGCGGTTTGTGGACGCATCACATCCTGCGTTGCACCCAGGTCAATCGGCACGTATTTTGGTTGGTGAAACTCAAGTGGGCTGGATGGGTGTGCTGCATCCACGACTTGTTGATGCACTTGATCTGACTAAAGAAGTCATCTTATTCGAATTAACACTAGAGCCGTTGATCAATGATAGACCTCCCTGTTATCAGCCGATTTCTAAATACCCGCAAATTAGGCGCGATCTGTCGTTATTGGTGAATCAGGATGTCAGTGTTGCACAGATAGAACGTGTTGTTCGTGACGTTGTGAAGACGAATTGGCTCAAGGCTTTTGATGTTTTTGATGTTTATACCGGAGATACGATTCCTGCCGGCAAAAAAAGTCTAGCAATAGCCTTGACCTTACAAGATGAACATCGGACACTTGTGGATGGTGAGATCAATACAATAATCGGTGCTATACTGAAAACACTGGAAGATAAATTAGCTATCACACTTCGTGCCGGCATTGATGATGAAATGTAGCTGTGCACCAAGTATTTTATGAGGGACCATTCATGAATGCTTTAAGTAAAGCTATTATGGCTGACGCATTATGTGATGCAATTGATTTGTCAAAACCTGATGCCAAAGAGATGGTTGATCAGTTCTTTGAAGAAATTAGGTTTGCGCTTGAGGGTGGTCAACATGTAAAATTGTCAGGGTTTGGTAATTTTACTTTGCGTGATAAACTTCAACGTCCTGGTAGAAATCCAAAAACGGGTGAAGAAATACCTGTGGCAGCACGGCGAGTGGTAACGTTTAAGCCGGGTCTTAAATTGAAAACAAAAATTGAAACGAGAGATAAATAGTTCATTGAACCATTACGTAAAACATCTTTTCATCTGTACTAATCAAAAAAGTGCGGGTAAACAATGCTGTGCAAACACTGGTGGTGAGCCTTTTTTCGATTATTTGAAAATGAAGCTTAAGAAGTTTGATCTTCATGGCCCAGGAAAAATTAGAGTAAGCCGATCCGGTTGCTTGGGGCGCTGCGGTGAAGGACCCTGCATCGTTATTTATCCCGAGGGTGTGTGGTATACCTATACATCTTATGAAGATCTCGATGAAATTATTGCAACGCATTTGCTTGCGGGGAATACAGTAGCTCGACTATTAATCCCTAATATTATTGCGAAGTAACATAAAAAGTATGGTAATTTGTACATTTTACTTGTAGGTTAATCCCATTTTGGTTAAAATCGCCCGTCCAAGATTACCAAAATGTTATTTTTAGGGCAGTTCGGAGTTAGTTCAATGAAAACATTTAGCGCCAAGGCACACGAAGTCAAACGTGATTGGTACGTGGTTGATGCTACCGATAAGGTATTGGGTCGCCTCGCTACAGAAATTGCTCACCGTTTACGTGGCAAGCACAAAGCAGAATATACCCAACACGTAGATACGGGTGATTATATTGTTGTTACCAATGCTGAAAAGGTGACTGTAACAGGTCGTAAGTTTAAGAATAAGATATACCACAGTCACTCTGGTTTTCCAGGTGGTATCAAATCGATTCCTTTCGATAAAATGCAGCAAAAAAATCCAATACGGATTATTGAGCTCGCGGTGAAAGGGATGCTTCCCAAGAATCCGCTGGGCAGAGAAATGTATCGTAAGCTGAAGATTTATGTTGGATCTGAGCATCCTCACGAAGCTCAGCAGCCCAAAAAACTTGAGATTGAGGAATAAGCATTATGGCTGAAACGAAGCAATACTATGGCACCGGCCGAAGAAAAAGTTCAACTGCAAGAGTTTTTTTACGACCTGGAAAGGGTGAAATAAAGGTTAACAATCGCGCCTTAGCAGAATACTTTGGTCGTGAAACGGCTAGTATGATTATTAGACAACCTCTCGAAGCAGTGGAAGTTCTAAATAAATTCGATATTTACGCAACTGTAGTTGGTGGCGGAATTTCTGGACAGGCAGGTGCCATTCGTTTAGGGATTGCGCGTGCGTTGGTCAAATACGATGAGCAAGATCTTGCTGAAGGGGCAGAACCTAACCCAGATTCATTCCGTAGAAAACTTCGTGCCCGTGGGTTGTTAACACGTGACTCACGTCGAGTGGAGCGGAAAAAGGTTGGTTTGCACAAAGCACGACGTGCTACACAGTACTCAAAACGATAAAAATTATTTTATTCCAAGCCCCACTTTCTGTGGGGTTTTTTTTGGAAAATATTTAGCCTATTCACCCAAAAGGGATATTTGGTGCATTTTGAATAAACTGTATCATTCAACTTACACTCGAATCTCATTTTTCACTAAGATTCTAACGCCTCAGGTACGTTATCCAGAGGATCTTGCGACGAAGGATCACTGTCATAAACGCTGACTCACTTTCAGGGTATCTCTCGTTTTGCTCGAGATGACGTGGGTAGTTACCGAAGATTTTAAAATTGTGGTGAAGGGATATTTTTTTTCTTACGCTAGTCGTTTCCAAACGGGTAATTCTTTGATATAACTGGTTTAAATTTTTTACGCTTATTTGTAAGTTACACCAACTTGTTCAGGATGAAATGACTCATGGACACTACGTCTAAAAATAATTGCGAGCCATGTTTGCACAGGGATGAAGCACAAACTGATTCGGTGGATGAGCAACGTCGCCGTTTCCTATTAGCCTCTACCGGTGTATTAGGCGGTGTTGGTGCTCTGTGTGCATTAACACCATTTGTTTCTTCATGGATGCCCAGTGCTAAAGCCCAAGCAGAAGGTGCGCCAGTTCAAGTCGATTTAAGCAAGCTTGAACCTGGTCAACAAGTGACTGTACCCTGGCGAGGGAAACCCGTTTGGATCATTCGTCGTACTCCTGACATGCTGAAGCAGTTAGAGAGCGAAGATAAAGAACAACTTCGAGATCCTGAGTCGTTGGTTGAACAACAGCCGAAATATGCCAAAAATAAATTCCGCTCAATAAATCCTGAATATTTAGTTCTGGTTGGAATATGCACACATCTTGGTTGTTCCCCCAAATACAAGCCTATTGAAAAGGAGCTAGGACCTGATTGGCCGGGTGGGTTTTATTGTCCATGTCATGGGTCACTCTTTGATCTGGCTGGTAGGGTATTCAAAGGCGTACCCGCTCCAATTAACTTGGAAGTTCCTCCTTATCGATATATCAGTGAGCATGTGATCATCATTGGTGAGGATGAAAAAAAATAATAAATATTCACTTACAACCATTAGCCCCGATAGAAAATCACAGAATTTATAGCGTTGTCTCATGCTGACCGCTTGTTGGTGATGACGGTGTGCTTGCTGAGTCAAAGATAAAGAAATTAAGGACTGAAGATGAATGGATTGGTAACTTGGATTGATGCGCGTTTCCCATTAATCAGCACATGGAAAACACATGTTAGCGAGTATTACGTTCCCAAGAATTTAAATTTCTATTATTTTTTTGGTTCATTGGCCATGCTTGTGTTAGTGAATCAATTGGTTACTGGTTTGTGGTTAACCATGTTTTATACCCCGACGGCCGCTGAAGCATTCAGCTCCGTTGAGTTCATTATGCGCGATGTAAATTATGGATGGCTTCTACGTTATATGCATTCTACAGGTGCGTCTGCCTTTTTTATTGTGATTTATTTTCATATGTTCCGGGGATTACTTTATGGGTCCTACCAGAAGCCTCGTGAGTTAATTTGGATTTTGGGGATGGCATTATTTGTTTTGCTAATGGCGGAAGCTTTTTTTGGTTATTTGCTTCCCTGGGGACAAATGTCTTATTGGGGTGCGCAAGTTATTACCTCTTTATTTGGTGCCATCCCTTATATTGGCGATTCATTAGTTATTTGGTTGCGTGGTGATTTCCACATTGCTACAGCGACATTGCAACGTTTCTTTGCATTGCATGTCATAGGGATTCCGTTGTTATTAGTCTTTTTAGTCTTTTTACATTTAGTAGCATTGCATAAAGTTGGCTCTAACAATCCTCAGGGAACAGAGATAAAGAAGCATCTTAACGACGAAGGTCATCCCATTGATGGAATACCGTTTCACCCCTATTACACAGTAAAAGACTTTGTTGGTGTTATCGTATTTTTGATAGGGTTTTTTGCCATAATATTTTTCGCTCCAGAAATGGGAGGATATTTCCTTGAGCATGCTAATTTTGCGGCTGCTGACCCATTTGTTACACCTGACCACATTGCTCCTGTCTGGTACATGACCCCGTTTTATACAATGCTCCGTGCGATACCTGATAAACTGACGGGTGTTATCGTCATGGGGGGAGCAATAGCCATCTTGCTGTTCTTGCCTTGGTTGGATAAAAGTCGTGTGCGGTCAATGCGATACAAAGGTGTATTTTCTAAGTACACGTTGTTGTTATTTGTCATCTGTTTTTTCATCTTAGGCTATTTAGGTACAGTACCTGTTACTCCAATAAGGCAATATTTAGCTCGAATTTGTACGGCAGTATACTTTGCGTACTTCTTGTTTATGCCCCTTTATAGCCGTTATGAGAAATGCCTTCCTGTTCCTGAGAGGATATTATGAATTTAGCTTCTATAAAGCCACGTCGCCTAATGGCACATAAGCGTTCGTTAGGACGTTTTAATACAGCATTTTTCCTAATACTTGCGATGTGTTGTTTGCAGGTATCAGCATCTGAAGATGTTGAATTACTCCCTATTTCCATTAATTTGCAGGATACAGAAAAGTTACAACGCGGAGCCAAGGTGTATATGAACTATTGCTCGGGTTGTCATTCTTTACGTTATATGCGTTATAACCGTATGGCGAAAGATCTAGGGTTAACCACTTTTGCGGGCGATATAGATGCGGGCCTACTGGTCAATAACCTTATCTTCACTAAAGCGACTGTATATGATCCGATTGTGAATAGTATGCCTGCTGTTGACGCACGTCAGTGGTTTGGTCGGGTGCCACCCGATTTATCCTTAACCGCAAGAGAGCGTGGTCCAGCATGGATTTACACTTACTTAAAGAGCTTTTACCTTGACAAAAATAGGCCTTTTGGTGCTAACAATGTATTGGTTCCGGATGTGTCTATGCCTAATATTCTTGCTCCTCTAATAGGAACCGTTATCATGCAACATCAGCAAGATAATGGAAACCATCCATTACCAATGCGACTAGTATTAGTTTCACCGGGTGAAATGAGTCAACAGCAATTTGATAGTACGCTCGAGGATTTGGTTACTTTCCTGACCTATGTTGCCGAACCAGTCAAGTTAGTACGTTACCGAATTGGCGTGGTTGTTATGTTATTTTTATTCGTTTTTCTGATAGTTGCGTATCAACTGAAGCGAGCGTATTGGCGAGACATCCATTAGGATCCATAACGTTACCCTAGAAAAATAGATCAAAGATCCTAAATTTACCAACTTCTGTGCGTGCTTTTCAGCACGAACGATGAAAGTGTGGTAAAATACTGACCTTTAATCCTAGAAAAAAAATTGCGGTTGTAGTGATAAGGGTTTTTGGCCTTTGCTTTAGGCTTCAATTACTTTCCTAGGTATGTATTAACGGATGACGAGGAGTTGTTGATGGCTATTATTGCGAAGCGCACGATCATGTCTTTGTACTCGGATAATGATGACATATACAGTCATCAGGTTCGAATTGTACTGGCAGAGAAAGGGGTAAATGTAGAAATTATGTTTGCTAAAAATGGCGAGGCATCTAGTGATTTATTGGCGCTTAATCCATATGGAACCGTACCAACTTTAATTGATCGCGAATTAGTATTGTATGAAGCTCGAATTATTATGGAATATTTGGATGAGCGGTTTCCTCATCCTCCATTGTTGCCTGTATACCCTGTTGCTCGTGCAGAAACGCGCAAAATGATGCATCGCATTGAACAAGACTGGTATTGTTTGCTGCAACGCATTCAAACGGGTGTTGATGTAGAGTCTGCTCGCCAGCTTTTACATGAAAGTTTAATTGGTCTAGAGCCGGTATTTGCTGACAAACCCTATTTTCTCAGTGATGAGTTTTCCTTGTTGGATTGTGCATTAGCTCCTTTACTTTGGCGCTTGCCACAGTTGGGTGTGGAAATTTCGGCGGCAGAGAAGGGCTTGAATGCATATATGCAGCGATTATTTAAAAGAGAGTCATTTCAAGCAAGTTTAACCGATGCTGAGAGGCAACTAAGGGCCGCGTAATGACAACGACAACCATGACCTCAAATAGACCGTATCTTATACGTGCATTATATGATTGGATTGTAGATAATGAATTAACGCCTTATCTGCTGGTCAATGCTGAGTATCCTAGTGTCGAAGTGCCACAAGAACATGTGAACGGTGGACGTATTGTATTAAATATTTCACCAAAGGCATGCCGCGGTTTACATATAGAAAACGATAGAATTGTATTTACCGCACGGTTTTCAGGATTGGCCACACAGGTTTTCCTAAGCCCAGAGGCCGTACTTGCAATTTATGCAAAAGAAAATGGAAGGGGAATGGAGTTTGGTGAAGAATATGATGTCCCTCCTCCACCTACCACAACCTCATCTACTCCTGAACAAAAGGCTCGAACTAAACCGGCGTTAAAATTAGTTAAGTAGAAGAAAGAAGCTTTACATTCCTCCCATTAAAATAGCATTAGCCATCGACTGTGATGAGACATGAAGTGCCTCATCACACACCGTTAAGTATTTCAGCCTAATGTTTCTTCAGCAACTAGCCAATAAAAAATAATCACAAGACCATAAATAGTTTCTTTATGGTACAATTTTTGTGAATACTCACTATGAGACTAGACTCTTGGTGAGCAATATTGAATTGTTACCAATATCCTCGTGGAGCTTTCTGGCATGAGCAGGAATAAAAAAGCACTCTATCTTACCCAGCAAATTCGTTTATGTGAGCGTCTAGCGTTGGAGGATCTGGAGATGACTGAAAAGGAATTGATGGTCAGCGCGGGGACAGCGGCATTTAGCTCGCTAAAAACATTATACCCAGACGTACGTACAATTGCAGTTTTTTGTGGGGCTGGGAACAACGCCGGAGACGGTTATGTATTAGCTCGGCTTGCCCATCATCAAGGGTATTCGGTTGTTATTTATGCATACAAAGCAATAGAAGACTTACCAGCGCTTGCTAAAGAAGTAGCAACCAATGCTGTTGCTGATGGCGTGCGGTGTCTCAATTTAGATGATGTCATCGATAGTGATGTAGAATTAGTGGTAGATGGTTTGTTGGGTATTGGCCTTCAAGGGGAGGTCCATGGTCCAATAGCTCATGCTATTAATCTTATCAATGAAAGTCATTTACCCGTATTAGCACTGGATATCCCCTCAGGTTTGGACGCAGATACAGGTCGTGCGTTAGGCGCATGTATTAACGCGGCAGTAACGATAACGTTTATTGCCGAAAAAGTAGGGTTGTATCTTTTAGATGGCCCCGATCACAGTGGCAAAGTTGTATGTCATCACTTGCACTTGGATAATTGTATCGCAGCATTACCACCCGCCGCATATCGTCTTGATGAGCGATTATTACATGGGACGGTACCCCGGCGGCGTAAAAATTCGCATAAAGGTATCTATGGTCATGTACTCATTATTGGGGGGGGGGCAGGAATGCCCGGTGCACCGCATTTAGCAGCTAACGCTGCATTGCGTACAGGTGCAGGTATGGTAACGGTTGCCACTTTGCCAGAACATGCTGGACGAATTTTGCCGCAGTTACCTGAGGCTATGATTTATGCTATTGATGATGTAGATTCACTTTTGCCGTTATTAGCACAAGCGACAGTTGCGGTGATTGGGCCGGGACTTGGTGAGAGCGAATGGGCTCAATCATTATTTAGGGCCGCGATCGCTGCACAATTACCCTTGGTGATAGATGCTTCTGCTTTAAGGATGCTAGCGGCCAGTCCTCAGCATGATGATAATTGGGTGCTTACACCTCACCCCGGAGAAGCGGCTAGTTTACTGGCTTGTACAGTAGATGATATTCAAGTCGATCGATGCCGAGCCGCGCAACTTATTCAGCAACAATATGGAGGATGCGTTGTGCTCAAGGGGGTTGGTTCTGTTGTTAGCACAGAAGAAGGGGAAACCTATATATGCACGGCAGGAAACCCTGGTATGGCCAGTGCTGGGATGGGTGATGTCTTGAGTGGGGTCATCGGTGGACTTCTTGCCCAAGGGGTACCGCTTGCTGAAGCGGCCAAGTTTGGGGTCTGGTTGCATGCTCGTGCGGCTGATGAGGCAGTAAGTAGCCAGGGTGAGCGAGGTTTATTGGCGAGTGACTTGATGCCCTACATCCGTCGACAGATTAATAAATGCACATAGACTGTTGTCAGCAATTTCCAAGATACTAAATATGAAGAGCTTTAAAATGGTGATTGATTTACCTACAGAGAAAGTGAGTGAGGTCATCGCGGGGCGTCTTGCGGCTTGCCTGGCTTCCCCGTTGGTGTTAACGTTCAGCGGCGAGATAGGTGCGGGTAAAACGACCGTGATTCGTGCTATGTTACGTCGTTTAGGCGTGAGCTCGGCTATTAAAAGCCCCACTTTTTCATTGGTTGAAAGTTATCAGGTTAATCATTTGCAAATACATCACTTCGATCTGTATCGTATTCATGATGAAGCCGAGCTTGATTATATTGGCTTTCGTGATTACTTCACCGACCATTCAATTTGTTGCATTGAGTGGCCGGAGCGGGTGAATACCCATCTTCTCTGGACAGATGTTGGAATTACCTTAGGCTTAAAAGGGGCAGGCCGTGAAATGCAGATGAATGCATTTAGTCCTGCGGGTACTGCAGTATTGTCTTGTCTCACAGGTGAGTCATGAGTATTCGTGCCGTATTTTTATTTACGCTCACTTTGTTGACCTGTATTGCCTCCGCCTCAACTATAAATTCAATGATTGTTAAGGATGAGATAGGGAAGACATCCGTTATTTTTACACTTACAGGCCCACTTGCTTATAAGGCATTTACCTTACCTAACCCTCAAAGGGTCGTGATTGACTTTGATCAAACAAAATCAGTGGTCGACTTAAAAAAGGTGTTGCTTAAGGATAGCATGATTGCGCGTGTGCGGAGTGGTCAACTGAATCCTCATGCTATTAGGATCGTCTTTGAGATGAAACAAACAGTTAGTATTAGGGCATCAGCATCTAAGCCTTTGATTGTTAAAAAAAATAGTTTGCAAATTGATATATTACCAATAATAACTGTGGGTGTGGCAAAGGTTGGTGCTAGAAAGTATCAGCAAGGACCCGTTGAAATTCGTCAAGCAACTGCTGACAAGTCGGTTGTATCCAAATCGCCCATTCATGTTCAACATGGCCCATCTAAAAAACTTCGTGATGTTGTCATTGTCATCGACCCAGGACATGGTGGCAAAGATCCTGGTGCTATTGGCCCAGAGCGTATTGCTGAAAAAAATGTTGTTTTGTCTATCGCGCTTAATTTAAAACAAAAGATCAACAAGATACCAGGCATGCGTGCGGTACTGACTCGTAATGGTGATTATTATGTTGGATTACGCGAGCGTTTGAACATTGCAAGACGCTACAATGCAGATGTATTTATTTCTATCCATGCAGATGCATTTATTAATCAACATTCAAGTGGGGTTTCTGTTTTTGCTCTATCACCAACTGGAGCAACGAGCGAAGCAGCCCGTTGGTTAGCAGAAAAAGAAAACTATTCGGAGCTCGGTGGAGTCAATTTATCCGGTTTAGATGATCAAAGTGGGGTTATTCGAACGGTATTGCTCGATCTGTCGCAGACAGCAACGATTAGCGCCGGGTTACAAATGGGGTCTCGGGTATTACATCACATGGATAAAGTAGCAAGCTTACACAACAGTGCGGTCGAGCAAGCTCGTTTTGTCGTATTGAAATCACCAGATATTCCTTCAATTCTTATCGAAACAGGATTTATTACGAATCCTCGCGAAGAACGAAATCTATCCAGTGCGCTATATCAAGCACGTTTATCGCAAGCAATATTTGATGGACTCAAAGGGTATTTTATGGATTATCCTCCACATGGCACACGCTTAGAAGCGGTTTCAGGAGCAAATTTGCATATTGTACGCTCTGGGGAATCATTGCCTTCAATTGCGGCGCGCTACCATACTTCTGTTGCCGCAATAAAGTCGGCGAATCACTTATCTGATGGACGGCTAAGGGCTGGACAACGGCTGAGTATACCACCACTACTAGCATGAGCCCTTTAAGAATTCAGCAACTATCCGCGTTGGTCGCGAATCAAATTGCAGCGGGTGAGGTGATTGAGCGTCCTGCATCCGTTGTTAAAGAGCTCCTTGAAAATGCATTGGATGCAGGTGCGGATACGATAAGCATTGATATTGGTTTTGGCGGTTTGAATCAAGTGAAAATTACTGACAATGGCGCGGGAATTTTGGCCGCCGATCTTCCTTTAGCTATTGCGGCACATGCAACTAGCAAAATCAGGCAACTCAGTGATTTGTATACTATAGCGAGCATGGGATTTCGTGGAGAAGCGTTAGCGAGTATTGCCGCCGTATCAAGACTATCCATAAGCTCAAAGCCTGCAACGCAGGAGCACGCAATGATGGTGCGGGTAGATGGCTCTTCTGCGCCAGCTTTATCGCCTTGTGCTAGATCACAGGGGACCACTGTAGATGCTGTTGATCTTTTTTATAATGCGCCAGTGCGTAAAAAATTTCTCAAAACTGTACGTAGTGAATTTCAAGCCATA
>CAMBDN010000005.1 GCA_945865355.1 Legionella genomosp. 1 | reverse complement strand
CGGACTCTATCGCCTGGCTAATCAATTGCCAATTGCCCTGAATATGACACACACCCTGCAAAGAACATTCATTCGGTTGTAAACTGCATTGCGTCAACCCTCGATACTCATCCAACGCATAGATGATCTCAGCAACAGACATCTCTGTTGCTGGCCGTTGCAAACGATACCCACCCGCAGCGCCTCGTACAGAGGTCAATAACCCGGCAGCTGTTAATCGTTTCAACAATTTACTAACCGTCGGCACAGCAAGATGTGTGTGTAATGCTATGTCGCGCGCATTACACAATTGGTGTGGGTACTTCGCAAGGTACACCATCACAACTGTTCCATAATCGGCCAATTTACTGATGCGAAGCATATCATTCCTACCTTCAATAATCTAGTACCGTTTAGGTCTTAATTAACAGCCCCACTAGTGTATATGAATCACTACAACAATCATCTATATAGTTAAAATATAGTACTATTTCAGTTCTATTTAAAGAAAGGGCGCATATTACCTCAATCCAACCTTATTATGCAATGGAATATTAATGCTGTTTTGTATATGGATTGGCGTGGCAATTTCAGGGATAATATTTTTTTATTAGCGAATAGATATCACGATGGCGCATCATCCAAAATTAGATCTCTCATCCTTCCAGCAAGCGCTCAACTCACTTGATATAGCTGTTCAAAAATATTCAATTGAATCAAATAATTTATTTGTTCGTGATGCTACGATTCAGCGTTTTGAATACACCTATGAATTGGCGCACAAAATGCTTAAAAGATATTTAGAGTTAAGTGAACCAAACGCTGAGATAATTGATCAAATGTCGTTTCCTGATCTTATTCGAACGGCTTCAGAGCGTGGTTTGATTTTAAATGCTTGGGATACTTGGAAGTTATATCGAGATGCTAGAAACATTACAAGTCATACTTATAGTGAGAAGAAAGCAATTCAAGTTTGCTCAGTAATCCCCTTATTTTTGAACGAGGCTCAACACCTTTTATTAACCTTACAGAAAAGCCTTCTTACATTATGAAAACCTCTATACAAATCACAGCCGAAGAACTAATCACTGTTCAACAAATATTAAAACGCAATCTTCCCCAAAGTGCCATTGTGTGGGTATTCGGCTCACGTGCGGGGATAAATATAAAAAAGTTTTCAGATCTGGATTTAGCAATTGATGATAATAGCCCATTACCTTATGCAACCATTGTTAATCTAAAATGTGATTTTGAAGAATCTGGTTTGCCATTTAAAGTTGATATTGTAGATTGGCATCAGCTCGATCAATCATTTCAAAACCGAATTAATCAATATAGAGCCCCAAAAAAAATTGCATTTTAGGTCAGTTGGAAAACGCCTATTATTGACAGGCAACCCTTTCGCGATATAATGCGCTCCTCGCAAAAAGGCTTGGGCTGTTATGAAAAAAAATCAATTGATCATTAATACATTCTTCACCATTATTTGCTGTATATTGCTACAAAAATCACTTTTTGCAGAGCCCGCTAACCTCGGTGTACTGAGGAGTGAGGTCCAAGCCTACCATGACTCTGGTGCCTATCAACGAGAGTTGGATCAAATCATTTCCAAAGCACAACACTACATCATTCGACAAGCAAAAAATAATGCTCACAGCACCCATCCTAAAAAATTAGCGATCGTTCTTGATATTGATGAAACCAGCCTGTCAAATTATAAAAGAATGGCTGCACGTCAATTTGTGGCCAATCGCGAGCAATTATTTCAAGAAGTGCTCGCAGCCGACGCACCCGCAATCAAACCCATGCTATCGCTTTATAGTCATGCCTTAAAGCAAGGCGTGGCTATATTTTTCGTGACTGGGAGAAGGGAAGCTGGGCGTGAGGCGACTATTAAGAACTTAAAATCGGCGGGGTATCATGATTGGTCAGGCCTATATCTGCGACCCATCAATTATAAATTAACGTCAATTATCCCATTAAAAACACAAGCAAGAGCTGAGATCCGTAAACAGGGTTACACCATCATTGCTGACATTGGCGATCAATACAGTGATTTGAAAGGAGCAAATGCCGAAAAATCTTTTAAACTACCTAATCCTTACTATTACATTCCTTAGGTAATTTGTTAAACAACCGGCTTTTCAAAAAAGGAAAGCCGAATTAACTAATTAACTATTTATTTAGCGCCGTGAGTAATGCTTCTTCGACTTTTTGGGCAATAAAGTTATCTTGAACCATTAAAACATTGGGCACATCTCTCTTATTAACAGCCCTCATCGGCTCGGCTTAAGAAAGCGACTCTATTGCCGATTTTATGGCCTTATTTGGATGGCTTGCATCCGTCAGACCCACCACCAAGCCAATAGCCCTCTCATCTTTATCAAATACAAGTATGGTACATGTTATAGATTGGATAGAAATGTTAAAATAATAGTTTTATTGATTACTAAAAACCCATATTTACGTCCATCATGGATCGTTCGCTAGACACCGAAACCCCACGTGTTAATATTATTTGTGCATCATACAAACATTGCACACTCTCCAACTCTCTTTGATAATTTTCTCGAGTAACCGAACTTGAGCTGGTTTTTAATTTTGTCTCAATCGCATTAATCTTTCTGAACTTAGGCTCCCACTGACCAAAGGTTACCATTTCGGCCAAAGCCGAACAGAAATCTTGCAATACGTAGGCCACCCGCATTAGCAACGAAGCATCATTGCGGATAATCGCCGAGTTCAATAGATTCATTTGTTCTTTGAGTAACCATCTTGGTGCATCTGTAGGAGATTCCATTGTTTTTATTACACTTGCAGATTGATAGATCGCACGATAAGCCTTGGCCAACCCAATTAATTTTAATGAATAATCTTTTTCTATTTCACGTGATCCTGCCATTTCAGCAATTGCCGATAAACAAGGTTCTACAGCATTTAGATCAGTAACTGTCTTGGTTAGCATTTCAACCGCTTCGGCAACGTGACCACGCGCTAAAAAATCAATAATTTTAGCCATTGCGCCATAGGAAAAAATATTATCTCCAGACGCTTTGTTAATCGCTATGCGAATCAACTCTATCGATTTCATCGAATTTCTGTGGCGCAAAGATTTTATTTGGGCATCGAACTGCGCCGGAGTTGCCAATTTACGAATAATTTCACTGCTATGCATCAATTCTTGCATTCGGGTCATAACAGCACGATGATGTATTGTTCCAGCAGCAGAATCAGCGTAACCATACTCATCAATAAATTTCTGTCGGACCAAAGCCCTACTTACACCATAAAGCTCAGCATGCCTTTTACATATGCACTCTACTCCTAGAGGAGAAGAAACAACATAATTTAAATTATTTTTCAGTCGATGAGTCATCCAATCAACCAGGATTTCATCAATTTCATTGTTTGTCGAGCAGCCTTTGATTGCTGTGCTACGCGTCATGACATCCAGCTGTTCTTGACGAATAACCGTCCGACCTGGATTTAGTTCAAGGCCTTTACCGGCTAGACATCTTGCCCCGTTTTTCAAAGCATATGGCCCGCAAGATGCTATATCAGATTGTCGCCAAGCATGTTGATAAACCGCTTGTGTGACAACTATGTCTTGTGAACCATATTTTTTGTGAAATAATTTTTCAATGCGCTGCATTTCTTCTCTGATAGATGTAGGCAAACTACCATCACCCAATGAATCTGAGAAAGACATATTAATATTTATCTTTTCTTGACGTTTTAAAATAGCAATGGCAATAGAGGTCCAATGATTGCCACCTTGATTAATTATCAGCAGGAAACTAGATGGATACATCGACACGTTGTTAACGTGCTCTTGCATCAGCGCAGTTTTATTAATTATTTCTGGTCTGTGAAGCATCACGCCCGTTGTAGAAATCACTTCCGGCGACAAAAATAGACGATTCCTCCCCGCCCGCTCCCACGCTTCACCAACTTCGGTAATGTGTGCAGTAGTATACCAATGGTTCGGTATGACGGTTCTTAACTCGCTATTTCTTGGCATAAATTGCTCGCAAAAAGCCATAATGTTTAATATTATACCATGACAAAACCAAAGAAATCATTTCTTGTTGCTAATCAAAACAAGTAACCCTCTAAAGCGCGGCGAAAGGTCTTATAAAAGAACCCGTATTTCACTGCGCTAAGTGTATACTTCGCTATCCTAGTAACAACAGATCTAACTATATTCTACAGCAACTATTTCATACTCAAGAAGACCACCAGGGGTCTTCACCACAACACTTTCATCAAGCTCCTTACCAATCAGCGCACGCCCCATTGGAGAACAATATGAAATTTTATTTAATTTAATATTTGCCTCATCTTCCCCAACAATTTTATAAGTAATTTGAGCGTCCGTTTGCAAATTACACACCGTGACTGTTGCGCCAAATACCACCTTACCTTGGTTAACTAATTTACTGATATCAACAATTTGTGCGTTCGATAGTTTGGCTTCCAATTCTTGAATACGCCCTTCAGCAAAACTCTGCTGCTCACGAGCGGCATGGTATTCTGCATTTTCTTTAAGATCACCATGAGCACGCGCCGTAGCAATCGATTCAATAATTTGCGGCCGCTCTATTGTTTTTAATCGATGTAACTCATTTTGCAGCGCCAAAGCCCCTTCAACTGTCATTGGATGTTTCTGCATATCCACCCCATCTTATGTCCTTGTATAAAAAAATTTAACCCTAATGTAAATCCTGTAATTTTGTCACTGTTTCTCTATCTTCATATTTCATTGCCAGGCATGCCGCCTCAGCACCAGATAATGTTGTAGTATAACTAACCTTGTGCTGCAATGCATTGCGGCGAATAGCAAACGAATCGGCAATCGCTAACTTTCCTTCGGTCGTGTTTACAATAAAATCAATTTCATGGTTTTTAATATAATCGACCACATGCGGCCGACCTTCTGCAACTTTGAACACCCGCTTACAAGAAATTCCTGCGGCCAGCAACACGGCCTCGGTTCCTCTTGTTGCAATAATTTCAAACCCAAGCGCTATCAAACGCTTCGCTATTTCACCCACTCGTGCCTTATCTGCATCACGAACAGAAACAAAAGCACGGCGTCGTTTAACAATATTGCCTCCAGCACCAAGTTGCGCTTTCGCATAGGCCTGTCCAAAACGTCTGGCAACGCCCATGACTTCTCCAGTAGATTTCATTTCAGGCCCAAGTATCGAATCAACACCGGCAAACTTTATAAATGGAAATACTGGCAATTTTATTGCATAAAAAGCTGGCATTGGCTGATGATGTGTCAACCCTTGTGCTTTTAAACTATGACCTACTTTACAAAGAGCTGCGATTTTAGCCAAAGGTAAGCCTGTGGCCTTCGATACAAAGGGTACAGTTCGTGAAGCACGAGGATTAACTTCTAAAACATAAATATCATCAGCCTGAATAGCAAATTGTGCATTGATTAGACCAACCACCCCTAATTCTAATGCCATTAAGCGCATTTGCTCAATCAAATCTTGTTGCACTACAGTACTTATACTGAAGGGTGGTAATGTACAAGCTGAGTCGCCAGAATGCACCCCCGCTTGTTCAATATGCTCCATAATGGCACCAATCAATACGTCTTCACCATCACATACGGCATCAATATCAACCTCAATCGCGTCACTTAAAAATCTATCGAGTAAGACAGGTGAGTCGTTCGAAACGCTAACCGCATGAGCCAGGTAATGACGTAAGTCGTCCTCTTGATACACCACCTCCATCGCTCGCCCACCCAAAACATAAGACGGTCGCACAACGAGAGGATAGCCAATCTGTTCGGCTAAGACTATCGCCTCCTTTTCACTTCGCACTGTACCATTTGCAGGTTGATGCAAATTTAATCGCTGAACCATCTGTTGGAAACGCTCACGGTCTTCCGCTTTATCAATCGCATCAGGAGAGGTACCAATGATTTTCACACCGTTCGCCTCCAAGGCACGCGCCAATTTTAATGGTGTTTGACCACCATAATGTACAATCACGCCCATAGGGTTTTCAACAGCAACAACAGCTAATACATCCTCGAGAGTCACTGGTTCAAAGTACAATCGATCTGACGTATCAAAATCTGTAGATACTGTTTCTGGATTACAATTGATCATGATCGTTTGATAGCCAGCCTCGCGCAAGGCCATTGCAGCATGAACACAACAGTAATCAAACTCTATTCCTTGTCCAATTCGATTAGGCCCTCCACCAAGGATCATAATTTTTTTCTTATTATTCTCCGGGCGCGCCTCACAACTGCTGTCATAGCATGAATAAAGATATGCCGTATCGCTAGGAAACTCCCCTGCACAAGAATCAATCCGTTTATAAACAGGGGTAACACCTAGCTCTAGACGACGTGCTCGGACATCTTCTTCGCTACAATGAAGCAAGCCCGCCAAGTAAAGATCAGCAAATCCATGACGCTTAAATTTTAGCATGCTAGCCTTGGTCAGATGATCGAGTTTAGCGCCATGTAGCGTATTCTCGAGGTCAACCAACTCATGAACTTGCATCAAAAACCATGGATCAACTTTACTTTCTTGATAAATTTCTTCAAGCGTAAATCCATGGCGAAATGCGTCAGCAATGTACCACAAACGATCGGGGGTTGGCTCACGCAAATGCCCCCGTAATACGGACATATCACCGTTTTTAAATATTGGTTGCAAACCACAGCGACCAATTTCCAAACTACGAATTGCTTTTTGCAATGACTCTTGGAAAGACGTACCGATTGCCATGACCTCACCAACCGACTTCATCTGGGTTGATAGTGTGGGCGATGTTTGTGGAAACTTATCAAAATTAAACCGTGGTATTTTAGTAACGATATAGTCAATCGTTGGCTCAAACGATGCCGGTGTTTTACCACCCGTTATTTCATTTGCTAGTTCATCAAGGGTGTAACCCACGGCAAGTAAAGCCGCTACTTTGGCAATAGGAAATCCTGTCGCTTTAGATGCCAGTGCTGAACTGCGCGATACTCGTGGATTCATTTCCACTACCAACATACGCCCATCGTCTGGATTAATTGCAAACTGCACATTTGAGCCGCCCGTGTCCACACCCACGGCACGTAATACGCGAATAGCAGCATCGCGCATGCGCTGAAACTCTTTATCAGTCAACGTTTGCGCGGGGGCTACGGTAATTGAATCGCCCGTATGCACCCCCATTGGATCAAAATTTTCGATGGAGCAGACAATGATACAATTATCATTTTTGTCTCTCACCACCTCCATTTCATATTCTTTCCAACCCAATACGGATTCATCAAGCAATAACTCATGGGTAGGTGACAGCTCAAACCCACGCGAACAAATTTCTTCGAACTCTTCCCGGTTATAAGCAATACCACCCCCACTACCGCCCATGGTGAACGAGGGACGGATAATCGTAGGAAATCCAAGTTGAGCTTGCACTGATAGCGCCTCTTCAATGCTATGGGCAATCGCCGAGCGTGGCATTTCCAAACCAATTTTTATCATCAACTGGCGAAATTTTTCACGATCTTCTGCTTTATCAATCGCCTCGCGCGTCGCACCAATCAATTCCACTTCATATTTAGCCAGTACGCCTTCACGGACAAGATCCAGCGCACAATTTAAAGCTGTCTGACCACCCATTGTCGGCAAAAGTGCGTCAGGCCGCTCTCGCTCAATAACACGAGCCACCTCTTGCCACAACACCGGTTCAATATAAGTGGCATCAGCCAGTTCAGGATCAGTCATGATTGTGGCAGGATTGGAGTTGACCAAAATGATGCGATACCCTTCTTTTTTCAAAGCACGCAAGGCTTGAGTACCGGAATAATCAAACTCACACGCTTGGCCAATGACAATCGGTCCCGCGCCAAGAATGAGGATGGATTTAATATCAGTTCGCTTAGGCATGGTCACTACAGATAAAAAAATGTAAAGTGGCCTATCTTATCGAGTTTTGCTAAAAAATTATACCTAGAATAGAATGGTTTGTGACTATTTTATGATGAGGGTTAGTATGTCATTGCAAAAATTTTGATTTTATAGTTAATTTAATCCTCGTCACTTTGTAAGTAAAATGCTGAAACAGCCGGATAAAATGGTCAAACTCTACCAATTTAGTAAAGACAAATTTAATTTACCAACAATGATTATCATTGTCGCGATGATTATTGGATTTTTTCACTTTTTTTCCTACCTTTTTCCGTTTACCGATAATGCTTTTGTCGTTGCGAATGTACAGGCCGTTGCTGCCGATGTTTCTGGATACGTAACCAACATCTACGTTAAAAATGGCGAGTTTGTGAAAAAAAACACCCCACTTTTCCAAGTTTTTGATACCCCGTATCGATTGGCATATCAGAAAGCCAGAGCAAGCTATGAAGAAGCTGTTGCGGGTATTGCCGTACTCGAAGAGGAGGCCAAGAAAGACCGCAGCTTAATTGCCGCCCTAGAATCAAAACTCGGCAAACTCAATTATGAATACGGCCTTAAAAAAAATAATATGGTTAATCGTTCGGTCTCTCGACTCGAGATCAAACGGCTTCAATACGATGTAGCTCAGATTAATCATCAAACGCAAGCCATTCGTAATGAATTGGCGATGAATGGGAAGCAAACCCTCCAACTATTCAAAAAAATTGCCGCACTCAAAGCTGAAAAAGAAAATGCCAAAATAAATCTCTCTCTAACCCTTGTACGCGCAGGATCAGACGGTATGGTTGATAACCTATACATCTCTTCAGGACACCCCGTTGTCAAACACAAGCCTTTATTTTCATTCATCAATACCGATGAGTGGTTCATCCAAGCCAACTTCAACGAGACCGACCTTCGCTACGTAAAACCTGGGAACAAAGTCATTATCGTCCTGCGCATGTACTATTTCAGAAAGATTTTTCATGGAATCATTGTCAACAATTTATGGGTTGCTAATCGCCAAAAAACCGCTCAACGCAATCAACAACAAATTATTTCTAACAATAATGAGTGGTTAAATTTACCTCAACGCTTCCCGTTGCAAATAAAAATATTAGATCCTGACCCAAGCTATCCACTTAACCCTGGTGCGAGTGCTTATGTTTACATCAAAAATTAATTTTTTACGACAGACATTAGAAAACTATGATCCCTATGGGTTTTTGCGAGTCAGTGCTGCTCAAACACTATTCGTAGCAATTGGGTTGTTTTTAATTAATTTTGTCTTTTATCCCCCTTACTTTGAAACCTTAATGATATTACCTGCCTTTGGCTTTTTAGCTATCGCTACTCTCATCAATTTTGATCAACGCATACTCATTATGGGAGTATTCTGCGGAATTTGCATCTCGTATGCGTGCATCCTGAATATTATTCAGATCTATAGTGTCATGATAATTTTATCAGTGGGTTTCTTCATGGGATCATTATTTTTAATCAGCAAAAAAAAATATCCCCTCCTGCTACCGATAATCCCGGTTATTCAAACAATTACCTATCGCTCCCTCATTCCTCCTATACAAGGCGATCCCTTTCACGTGGTGAGCACATTTGTTAATTACGGATTCATTATTTTACTAACGATTGGGCTGATGTCCATTTTCCCACGAATATATTTTTTTCGAGTATTTCTCCGTGCCTTGTATCTAACGATACAAGAACTTAATGAAAGAATGACGATGAGCGTCACGCAACCCAACCATCCAAATCCAAATCCAAAGCCAAATCCAAATCCAAATCCAAATCCAAATCCAAATCCAAATCCAAATCCAAATCCAAATCCAAAGCCTTTAAAACATTTGGTCGGACTACAAGATCACGCTTATGCCTTGAGCAGAAAAGAACATGGCTTTTCAGCCAAAAAAATCGCTTTATCAATTGTCAAATTTTATGCCTTTGTCATTGCTGTGGAACACAAGGTGGAACATATTACTCCAATCGACCTTATCGATTTAAGCAACGGTTGTCATTTGATTCAAAACGGACTCAGAGACTATCGCTGCATAGAAAATATTCCAAACACAAGCAGCTCAAACCCATCTGTGCAAGCGGCTTACTCTAATTTAATCAATATCATTAAAATATGGAACGTGCTATGTCTAAAAACATAGATCTTTTAAATAAACGCTTCATGCAAATTACTATCGCCTTTATGGTGCTTGTAGCGATCGACCAATTTTTCCATCTTCCACATAGCGCCTGGCTTATTACGGCAGGCACACTGATCTATACGGGTCTTTATTCCGACCAAATCTTTCAACGCGCCTATTTACGCTTTACTGGCACCCTAGTTGGAGTTGCTGCCGTCGTGATTGTTTGGTCCCTCGTTCATTTTAATTTCCGCTTTGCAATCATATTTCTTTTGCTTTCTATTTGGTCAATGGTTTTTTTTATAGCAGTCCCAGTAAACCGACATATGATAGCAATCACTATCTTTGTAGATTTGGTCGTTCAATGGACAAATCCGGGGGATTTTCTTTTACAATATTATGTGGTTGATAGGATTGTCTGCACCGGGTTTGCTTTTGCTGTTTGTATCACCATTGAATATGCCTGGTTTGGATCGAAAAATATGACGGAGCTTTACTATCACTATCAATGTAAACAGCTTAGGAAAGAACTGAAGGATTTCTACCGGCTTGCCAATAGCAATCAGTTGTCCAACGCATCTCTATTCAAGAAAATATATTCTACAAACCGACAAATCGTTCAACTCACCCAATTAATCAACGCTCATATTTTTCAACATGGATGCACTTTGTTCTTTGTTGAGGACTCGGCAGCGATATCACAAACAATTTTGCAAGAATTTCGCAAAATCGTTTGCCTTTTTTATCTAAAAAATAAAAATGGCGACAGTCACATGATCCATACTATTCAAGCTGAACTTGAGCATTCGTTAAATCAACCATTAGAACACTTTCTCCATAGGAGAACGACGTAAACATGAATCGATCATTTTTTAAAGCAATCTATCTGATTGCTGGCATGAACTGGCTTGCAGGCTGCTCGCTTTCTCCATCACAGCATCATGCGCCTCCAATCAATGTGCCTGAGCAATGGCAAATGGGAGACGTTTCGCTCATTGACGGGAAAAATCTACCTTACCTTGCATGGTGGAAAAAATTTCAAGATCCAGAACTCGATCATCTCATTGAAACCGGATTACAGGTAAATAATACAGTGCAACAAGCTCGTGCTAAATTGCTCGTGGCTAAAGAAGAGTTACGTAGTGTTCAATTGAGTTGGCTTCCGTCACTCAATATATTGGCAGGGTATTCGTTAAATCCTGCGTTCGGAGTACCCGGGGGATTGTATGGCGTATATCCAGGCTACTTCACGTTCAATGCGCTGATGACAATCGCCCGGCAGAAATCAGCTAAAATTGGCATCCAAGCGCGACAATACGCCTTGCAATCCACAAAACTTGTATTCATTGGACAAATAGCGGAAGCATACTTCATCTATATCGCAGAGATTGAACGATTACGCTTATTTGAACAATACCTAAAGGACTTGCAAGAACTCCTCTCCATTCAAAAAGACAATTATCGAGGAGGAATTGAATCACTACTGCCTTTTGCCTCGTTGAAACAAATAACTGAAGAAGCAGGAGCCCAAAAAGAGGTGATCAAAGACAATATCATCAAGGCACAAAATGCATTGCGATATTTATTAAACGAAAATCCTGGCGGCCTCCGTGTCAACAAACATTTTGGACATATGCAAACCACCTATCCAACCTTTGGGACGCTACCCGCAACGGTGCTCGCTAATAGGCCAGACATCGCTTTCGCAGAAAGCCAATATCGATGGGCTGTGCAGCAAATTTCAGTGGAACGAGCCACGTTGTTGCCCACTATCCAACTCGATGAATTACTTGGGGGTGCCGCCCGCTATCAACAACATAATCTCGATCAATTCTCCCAGTTATTTACCGATGCTTACGCAACCTGGTCGATTGACCCCGCTGTATTTGGTGAAATTAGCGCGCTACGCGGAGAAGCAAAAGCAGCCTATTATTCCTATGTTGACACCGTTCGCAAGGCCCTACGAGATGTGGCAAATGATTTCTCTGCCCACCAAACAGCCAATGCGCGTTATCTGGATTTAAAACGCTCAAAGAAAGCCGTAGAGGAACGCTATCATCTCGATAATGCGCTTTATAAACAAGGGATACAGCCTTATGAAATCATTCTGAAAGATAGGATTGATTTAGCACAGGTAGCATTGGCAATCAATGCAATTAAGTTGACCCAAATGATAAGCCTAGTGAATTTATATCAAGACTTGGGCGGTGGGTATTGCCATCAACAGGAGAATCAAACGACTTAGCCGGTATTACCTTGTGCTGCATACCGGCTAAGTGGTTAAATAATTTTGACCAATGACTTAATAACGATAATGATCCGGCTTATAAGGACCTTGTACATTGACACCGATGTACTTCGCCTGCTCAGCAGTCAACTGTGTCAGCTTAGCACCAATGCGCCCCAAATGTAGATGGGCTACCTTTTCGTCAAGGTGCTTTGGCAATACATAGACCTGATGTTGATATTTCTCTGTATGTTGAAATAACTCAATTTGCGCCAAAACCTGGTTGGTAAATGAAGCTGACATCACAAAACTTGGATGACCCGTTGCACAACCTAAGTTAACCAATCGCCCCTCAGCCAATAAAATAATGCGTTTGCCATCGGGAAAAATCACATGGTCAACCTGTGGTTTGATATTATCCCACTCGTACTGACGCAAGCTCTGGATATCAATTTCAGAATCAAAATGACCTATATTGCATAAGATCGCTTGGTTTTTCATACGTAGCATATGTGCATGCGAAACCACATGGAAGTTACCCGTAGCAGTCACTACGATATCCACCTGTTCAGCAACATCATCCAAAGTGACCACGCGATAGCCTTCCATCGCAGCTTGCAGCGCACAAATAGGATCTATTTCAGCGATATAAACCGTCGCACCCTGCCCACGTAACGCTTGAGCACAACCTTTACCCACATCGCCATAACCAAGAATCAGCGCAACTTTACCCGCCACCATCACGTCCGTTGCACGCTTTAATCCATCCAATAATGACTCGCGACAACCATAAAGATTATCAAATTTTGATTTTGTGACGGCATCATTAACATTAATCGCAGGCATTTTCAGCTGGCCATTTTTTGCCATTTCGTAGAGTCTAGCCACACCCGTCGTTGTTTCTTCAGAAACACCTTTGATAGATTGTAGTAACTGCGGGTATTTTTCATGGATAATTTGTGTAAGATCACCGCCATCATCCAACAATAAATTGGGTGTCCAACCATCAGGGCCATGCACTGTTTTCTCAACACACCACCAATATTGCTCTTCTGTTTCACCTTTCCAAGCAAAAACGGGTACACCTGTAGCTGCAATCGCTGCGGCAGCATGATCTTGGGTAGAGAATATGTTGCAAGAAGACCACCTAACATCTGCACCCAAAGCAAGTAGTGTCTCAATCAAAACCGCTGTTTGAATGGTCATGTGCAGACAGCCAGCAATGCGTGCGCCACGCAAGGGCTTAGCATGTCCAAACTCTTGTCGTAATGCCATTAGGCCTGGCATTTCTGTTTCTGCAATAGCAATTTCTTTTCGTCCCCACGCCGCAAGTGATATGTCAGCGACTTTATAATCAACATCTGTAGCAACTTCTTTGACTAGCATAATGAATTATCCTTTAAAATTTATAACTTCATTAATGGCATTACGTTAAGAACACAATGATGAATGTCCCCCTTTGAAAAAGGGGACAAAGGGGGATTTTTTAAATGCATTTAACAAATCCCTCCTAACCTCCCTTTTTCAAAGGGAGGGATTCTCAACTTGGCGCCGTTGATCTCTACATCGCTTTTTGTAATTCAGCCACTTTATCTAAGCGCTCCCATGGAAAATCATCACGACCATAGTGACCGTAAGTTGCGGTGCGTCTGTAGATTGGCCGCAGTAAATCATGGTAATTGATAATCCCTTGTGGGGTTAAATCAAAATGGGTATGAATTAAATCGATGATGGTTGATTCATCTAGACGCCCAGTACCAAAGGTTTCCACAAAAATAGACGTTGGTTCTGCCACGCCTATCGCATATGAAACCTGAATTTCACACTTATCAGCGAGACCTGCCGCAACAATGTTTTTGGCGACATGTCGTGCGGCATAAGCGGCTGATCGATCAACTTTAGATGGATCTTTACCTGAGAAGCAACCGCCGCCATGTCTAGCCATCCCACCATAGGTATCTACAATAATTTTACGGCCTGTTAAACCACAATCACCCAAAGGACCGCCAATCACAAATCGCCCTGTTGGATTAATAAAATATCGTGTTTCTGGCAGCATCCATTCAGCGGGAAGTACCGGTTTAATAATTTCTTCACGCACCGCTTCCACCAAATCCTTGTAACTAATGTCTGGTGCGTGCTGCGTTGAAAAGACTACGGTATTAACCGAGACCGGTTTACCATCACGGTAGTTCAAGGTTAATTGACATTTAGCATCGGGTCTTAACCAAGCCAGAGTCCCTTTCTTGCGCAATTCAGCTTGCCGCTCCATAAGCCGATGCGAATAAGCGATTGGAGCAGGCATAAACACGTCTGTTTCACGGCTAGCGTAACCAAACATCAAGCCTTGATCTCCTGCACCCAATTGCTTGGTTTCTTGGTTATCCACGCCTTGCGCTATATCTGTTGACTGTTTACCTATTGCAGACAATACCGCACAGGATTCCCAATCAAAGCCCATCGCCGAACTGTTATAACCGATATCTTTGATAACGCCACGGGTAATTTCTTCAACATCTACCCAAGCATTTGTCGTGATCTCACCACCAACTAATACCATACCTGTTTTGACAAACGTCTCACAAGCCACACGTGCACGCGGATCTTGCGCTAAAATCGCATCCAATATTGCATCGGAAATTTGATCGGCTATTTTATCTGGGTGACCTTCTGATACCGACTCTGAAGTAAATACATGTGTAGATTTCATTCTCCATAAACTCCTTGGTGTTATTTCGTCATTAGCTTCATAAATTCTAAAAAAATATCTTCAAGATCGTGAGGACCGGGACTTGCTTCTGGATGCCCCTGAAAACCAAACGCTGGTTTATCTCGATGCCTAATCCCCTGCAAACTGTGATCAAACAAGGAACGATGCGTGGCCAGTAAGTCATCTGGCAACGTCGCCTCATCAATGGCAAAACCATGATTTTGGCTAGTAATAAATACACGCTTCTTGCCGCCCAACTCAATAACGGGATGGTTTGCTCCATGGTGCCCAAATTTCATTTTAAGTGACCGAGCCCCGCAGGCTAATCCCAAAATTTGAAACCCCAAGCAAATACCAAATATCGGCACACCGGCATTTAAAAATTCAACAACTGCACGAATAGCGTAATCACATGCTTCAGGATCACCGGGCCCATTTGATAAAAAAACACCATCAGGGTTCAGTGCCATCACTGCTTCCATTGACGTTTGCGCAGGGACCAACGTTAAGTGACAACCCAAATCGTGAAGAATCCGCAAAATGGTATGCTTTACGCCAAAATCATAGACCACAACATGAAATTTTAATGGTTTGGATCGCTTCCCCCACTCACCACGCCCCTCATGCCAGCGCTCAATTGTTTGCCGAGAAACAACGCGCGCTAAGTCGGCTCCCGCAAGACCACCAAACGCTTCGGCCATTGCGCGCGCTTTTTCAACTTGTGTAACATTAGTGGTAATGCAAGCACCAATAGCGCCTTGCTCACGCAAGCGAAGGGTAAGTTGTCTAGTATCAATACCAGCGATGGCAACGACACCATGCTTTTTTAACCAATCCGGTAATGGCATTGTTGAGCGGTAATTGCTGGGCCGTGAAACACAGTCACGCATGACCAAACCTGTTGCCCAAACTCTAGACGATTCCATATCATCAAGATTACAACCGGTATTACCGACATGTGCCGTTGTTAATGTGATAATTTGTCGAGCATAGGATGGATCGGTCAGCATTTCCTGATAACCCGTCATGGCCGTATTAAAAACCAACTCCCCCACGCCTTCACCTTTAGCACCTACGGATACACCCTCTAAAACAGTGCCGTCAGCGAGAACTAATATTGCGGGTTTATTGGTCATTACATCACTCTTTAAATGATTGGGATGGTGTTTTTGGAGCCAGCTACCTTATGCTAAAAGCCGCTAATTGTAGCGCATATTTCGCTGTGATTGAAAGGAATAGTTGTGGTTATCTGTGGACCGCTGCTAGCAGGAATATGCGCAGCGGTTGCATCGAGCAATTGTCAACAGACCATCGTTTAGACCCTTAAAATTTCATGTCCTCAAAAAACTTCTTAACACCATCAAACCATGAACTCGAGCGCGGTGAGTGGGTGCTTTTTCCTTTCTCTAATGAGTCCTGCAAGTTTGTCAATAGATCTTTTTGTTCTCGCGACAAATTGACCGGGGTTTCTACAGCGACCCTACACAACAAATCACCTGTGGCATAACCTCGCACTGATTTCACACCTTTACCGCGTAAGCGAAATGATTTGCCCGTTTGTGTTTCAGGCGGAATCTTCAACGTAACCCGTCCCTCTAAAGTAGGTACCTCTATCGATCCACCTAACGTTGCTGTAACGAAACTGATTGGAACTTCACAATGCAAATCACTTTCATGGCGCTCAAAAATAGTATGAGGTTTAACAGCAACTTGTACGTACAAATCACCAGCGGATCCACCATGAGTACCGGCTTCCCCCTCACCACTTAAACGGACGCGATCACCGTTGTCTACGCCGGCTGGTATTTTAACCGTTAAATTTTTGTTTTCACGCACACGCCCCTGACCATGGCAACCACCACAGGGATCAGTAATAACGCGACCTTCACCCCGACAATTTGGGCAAGTTTGTTGAATAGAGAAAAACCCTTGTTGAATACGCACTTGGCCAATACCATCGCAAGTATCACATTTCTTAGGTTTAGTACCTTTTTTAGCACCACTTCCATCGCATGTTTTACAACTGGTATGGCGCGGTACGGTGATTTCAATTTGTTTTCCGTGAGCGGCTTCTTCTAATGTCAACTGCACATTGTATTGCAAATCAGCACCATGCTGACCACGGGACTGACTCTGTTGTTGCCGACGACCACCGGAGAAAATATTTTCAAAAATATCTTCAAAAACGTCCCCAAACCCACCGAATCCACCAGGGCCACCACCGCCCATAGAGGCATCAACACCAGCATGACCAAATTGATCATATGCAGCACGTTTTTTTTGATCAGATAGCACGGAATACGCTTTTTGTATTTCTTTGAATTTTTCTTCACTTTCTTTGCTATCGGGATTACGGTCAGGATGATGTTTCATCGCTAATTTACGATAGGCTTTTTTGATTTCAGCTTCATCGGCGTTGCGACTAACGCCTAGAAGTTCATAATAATCCTGCTGCATTGCATACTCACGCTACTTTAAAATGAAAATGGGGCGTTGCAAAACGCCCCGACCTTGAGTCTTTTTATCGTATGGTGTAATGGCTAATGCCCCCTCACCCTCGCCCCAAGGAGAGATGGTGAGGGGCTATCATTAAACATACGATTCCAAAATACGATTATTTCTTTTCATCATCCTTAACTTCTTCAAACTCAGCATCCACAACACTCTCATCTTGCTTAGTAGATTCTTGTTGTGGCTCAGCTCCATTTTGAGCCTGACCTTCGGCTGATTTTTTCGCATAAATGCGTTCAGCCATTTTAGCTGATGCGTCAGTCAACACGCTCAACTTACTCTCAATTTGAGCCTTATCATTGCCTTTCACTGCTTCTTTTAATTCAGCAATAGCCGTTTCAATACCCGTTTTCTCGCCGTCAGACAATTCTGTCGCCAAATCTTTCAGTGACTTTTCACTATTGTGAATTAAACTGTCCGCTTGATTACGAAGTTCAGCTAACTCCTTGAATTTTTTATCTTCATCAGCATGAGCTTTTGCATCCTTAACCATCGAATCAACTTCTTCATCACTCAAACCACTTGATGCTTTAATCACAATCGATTGCGCCTTGCCTGTCGCTTTATCCTTCGCAGAAACATTCAAAATACCATTAGCATCGATATCAAATGTCACTTCAACTTGTGGTACGCCACGAGGTGCTGAAGGAATATCACTCAAATCAAAACGCCCTAGTGACTTATTAGCTGAAGCTTGTTCACGCTCACCTTGCAATACATGGACAGTCACTGCGGTTTGATTGTCATCAGCCGTAGAAAAGACTTGATTGGCTTTCGTAGGAATGGTGGTGTTTTTCTCAATCAGCTTGGTCATGACTCCACCCAGTGTTTCAATCCCTAGCGATAGTGGTGTCACATCAAGCAAAAGAATATCTTTCACCTCACCAGAAAGAACAGCCGCTTGAATCGCCGCACCCACTGCAACCGCTTCATCTGGATTAACATCTTTTCGTGGTTCTTTAGCAAAGAATTCCTCTACTATTTTTTGTACCATCGGCATCCGAGTTTGACCACCAACCAAGATAACCTCATTGATTTGCCCAACGGTTAAACCAGCATCTTTTAGTGCTATCTTACAAGGCTCAACAGTGCGCTCTACCAGTTTCTCTACCAGGGACTCCAACTTAGCTCGGGTCAATTTTATATTTAAGTGCTTGGGACCTGAAGCATCAGCCGTTATATAAGGTAAATTAACGTCTGTTTGTTGCGCAGATGACAGTTCAATTTTCGCTTTTTCTGCGGCCTCTTTAAGACGTTGCAGTGCCAATGGATCATTATGCAAGTCAATGCCAGAATCTTTTTTGAATTCAGAAGCAAGATATTCAATGAGTGCTAAGTCAAAATCTTCCCCGCCGAGGAATGTATCACCATTGGTAGCCAACACTTCAAATTGATGTTCACCATCTACTTCAGCTATTTCAATAATTGATATATCAAATGTGCCACCACCTAAGTCATAAACAGCGATAACGGAATCTCCGCGTTTCTTATCCATGCCATAAGCAAGAGCCGCAGCGGTTGGCTCATTGATAATGCGTTTAACTTCTAAGCCTGCAATCCGACCAGCGTCCTTCGTCGCTTGTCGTTGCGAGTCATTGAAATACGCGGGAACCGTAATAACCGCCTCAGTTACTTCGTGACCCAAATAATCTTCAGCGGTCTTTTTCATTTTTCGTAAGACTTCCGCTGAAATCTGCGGTGGCGCCTTATCTTCTGTGTTCACACGCACCCAAGCATCACCATTATCGGCTTTAACAATCTTGTATGGCACCATTTTAATATCTTTTTGCACAATTTGATCATCAAAACGACGGCCAATCAGGCGCTTAATTGCATATAAAGTGTTGTCTGGATTTGTCACCGCCTGGCGTTTGGCAGCTTGACCAACTAAGACTTCTCCATCATTACTGTATGCGACGATAGAAGGCGTCGTACGATGCCCTTCACTGTTTTCTATGACGCGAGGTTTATCACCTTCCATCACTGCAACGCAGGAGTTTGTTGTGCCTAAGTCAATTCCGATAATTTTTGCCATTTTTTTCTCTTGCTCCAATTAAGTTGGTTATTCTGCAATATTTTTCATATGGGGGTTTAAATCATAATTTCAAGGGGCTACTTCCCTTTCGCTACAATTACTCGTGCTGGACGAATAACCCGATCATTCAATACATACCCTTTTTGGAATACAGCGATGACAGCATTATGCGGCACATCGGCTGATTCTTGGATAGACATAGCCTCATGTTGTTGAGGATCAAAAGCCGCGCCTTGTGGATCGAGCTGTTGCACATCAAATTTCTCAAGAACGTCAACAAATAATTTCATGGTCAACCCAAGGCCTTCCTGCATCGCCGTATCAGCATGTTGAGTTGCCAGTTGGAGCGCCTGTTCTAAGCTATCAACCACAGGGAGCAGCGAACTAATTAATTTTTCTAAGCCATAACGATGAGCATTGGCAACATCACGTTCCGCACGACGGCGCACATTATCTAATTCAGCCATCGCCCGCACCGATTTTTCCCAGTTTTCATGTGCTTTTTGTTCGGCCAAAGTCAATTTTTCTTCCAAATCAGGATAAGAAGGATGCTCAAGTGCATTGCTATTAGCATCAAGCTCCTCGACGTCATCAAATTCAGCATCCAGTTCCAAGTTATCCTGTATTTCGTTCTCTTCTTTGAATTTTTTCCAATCTTTTGGTGTCTGTTCACTCATCTCTAGCACTCCACATAACCCTAAATTCAGCAGGTGGGGGCTATTATCTGAAAATCAATTGCTCAGCACCTAATTTATCACTCACTATCAATTCAGTTTCCAACTTGCATGGACTGTTCATTCATTGCATACTTGGATTTTCTAAAATACAAACATCAAGGTTCTCCATGAAAAAATGGTCGCCCACATCTTGGTTAGATTATTCATACGAACAGGCTGCCAATTACCCTGATGAGGCACAGTTAGCACGTGTGGTAGAACAATTAAGTCAACTGCCACCCTTAGTTACCAGTGGCGAAATTAAAAATTTAAAAAAAGCCATCGCTCTTGCGGGTCGAGGAGAGGCCTTTATTTTACAAGGTGGAGATTGTGCCGAGTCATTCAATGATTGCCGCTCTGATATCATTACCAACAAGCTAAAGATTCTCTTGCAAATGAGTCTGGTGCTTTTACACGGGATGCATAAACCGATCATTCGAGTCGGACGAATTGCGGGTCAATATGCGAAACCACGATCTTCCGATTTAGAAACGATTGATGGCGTTACCCTTCCTAGCTACCGTGGCGACCTGGTCAATTTACCTGATTTTAATGCCACGTCTCGTATACCAAACCCTAAATTATTACTGCAAGGATACAGTTGTGCAGCGATGACACTCAATTTTATTCGTGCATTGCTAGATGGTGGCTTTGCTGACTTGCATCATCCACAACGCTGGGATCTACGCTTTGTTGAACATTCGGCACAAGCGGATGAGTACAACGCCATTGTAAGCGCGATTGCTAACTCATTGGATTTTCTTGAGTCCATTGATGGTGTGCGCAACAGTAACCTCAATAAGGTCGATTTTTATACGTCCCATGAAGCCCTGCATTTGCATTACGAACAAGCCTTAACTCGACATTTGCATGATGGTCAGTGGTATGATTTGTCGACGCATTTACCATGGATTGGCATGCGCACCGCTAAAACGAACAGTGCTCATTTGGAGTTTTTACGTGGCGTACAAAATCCGATTGGCATCAAAGTTGGGCCTAGCGCAACATCAGCATGGTTGACTGAAGTATTACAAATTATCAATCCGACAAAAGAAGAAGGTAGGGTTCTACTGATTAGTCGTATGGGTGCGAAGGATATAGCCAACTTATTACCGCCGCTCATAGAAACCGTAAAGAAAGCAGCAACCCCTGTAACATGGTCTTGTGACCCCATGCACGGCAATACTGAAACAACTGCAGAAGGTATAAAAACAAGACATTTCGACAATATTTTGAATGAATTGCAACAGGCTGTAAAAATTCATCGGGACATGGGTAGCCATTTAGGAGGGGTACACTTCGAACTCACTGGCGACAATGTCACAGAATGCATCGGTGGTGCCCGTGGTATTGACGCCAACGATTTGAAAGACGCCTACCACAGTTTGGTTGATCCGCGCTTGAATTATGAACAGTCATTGGAAATGGCTATTCAATTGAGCCGGCAATTTAAACCCCTAAAAAAGTGATGCGCGCCTTGTTATAAAATTACTCATGATGGTTGTTAAATACATATTATTTCAATATAATGCCCACTCCGATTTTCAACCCAAATAAGGCAGTCTCAGTATGAAAAAATGGATATTATTAGCAGCTTGCAGCTTCTTTATGGTAAATGCTCAAGCAAAAGAAACCTTTTGCGGCTATAAAGATTTCTTTCATTTAAGTGATCAAACGCATCCTACAATTTACATCGTCAGCGGTTATAGTGACAACGATCTATACATGGAATTCATAGGCCCACGCAGTTTCGTTATTCGTGATGGCTATCAATGTCGTGCTGGTTATGCTCATGTAACTGTTGCTTATGATGATAGCAACTGGTGCGTACTGGATATTAAAGACGGCCCTTACATGAACCATCCTACTGTAAGCGCATCTTGTAATGGAATTCGGTACTTAGGTATAGACTATGATGGGTTTAACTCTTATTCATATACGATTAACCTAGATTAAGTCATTTTTTAATGTAGCCCTGGGTTTTATCGCGCTGCAGCGATGCTTCCAAAGGGCTACATGATTTATAAGTAGGCTTGCAAAAAATCTGAAATGCGTTGATCCAACCAGTAAATTGGTTTACCTGGTACATTCCCCTCAATAAAACCAACATGACCACCCTTACGACTCAGTTCAAAGGTAATCGCTTCCGATAACTCCTCGTCCTGCGGTATCGCTTCAGGTGTCATCATGGGATCGTCTAGGGCATGAATAATCAATGTCGGTGTCTTAATACTACCTAAATATTGGCGCGAACTGGCCTCACGATAATAGGCATGTGCATTCGGGTACCCATACAATGGTGCGATAATTTGCTCGTCAAATGCCAAAAAACAGCGCAATAACTCCATGTCTTTTGTTGCTGGCGGTAAGAGATCTCCATGCTGCTCACGTTTACGTTCAAATATTTGGCGCAAACACCGCAAAAAATAGGCTTGGTAGACGCGTGAGAATCCCTTTTTTACCCGCTCAGTTACCCGCTGTAAATCAAAGGGAACTGATACGGCGGTGGCTGCCTGAACCAATGATTGAGATCCTTGCTCACCTAACCATTTCAACAACACATTTCCACCCAATGACACGCCTACAATCGCTTTTTTAGTATGAGGTTCACGCACAGCCAATGCCTGTAACAAACAATCTAGATCACCCGTAAATCCTGAATGATATGCTCGAGGCAATCGATTCGACTCATGACTTGCACCCCGAAAATGCATAAAAACACCTCGCCAACCACGACGATTAAATGATTGAAGTAATCCAGCAACATTGGGGGAAGCAACATCGCCCCCCAAACCATGCAATAAAACAACAAGTGGTGTCTCACTATTAAGCCCATTCACCGCCCAAGACAAGTCAATGAAGTCACCATCGGGAAGCTCAAAACGTTCCTTGATATCAATTGGCGCTGTTAGCCGCCGCGCAAATACGGGATAGATGGTTTGTGCATGCGCATTGCCCAGCCACCAGGCAGGTTTAAAAGGGCCTATTGGTGTCATCTCTACGATTCCAATGACAAATAAGCTTGCAAGAATTGCGGGATCCGTTCATCCAACCAATAGACAGGCTTCCCCGGGATGTTCCCAGCAATAAAACCAACATGCCCACCCTTGCGACTCAGTTCAAATGTAATGTCCTTCGATAATTCATCCACCTGCGGTATAGCATCAGGGGTCATAAATGGATCATCTAAAGCATGAATAATCAATGTCGGCGTCTTAATATTAGCTAAATATTGGCGAGAACTGGCTTCACGATAATAGGCGTGTACATGCGGATACCCATGTAACGGCGCTGTAACATGCTCGTCAAATGTCCAAAAGCAACGCAACGAATCCATGCGCTTGGTAGCCGGCGGCAAAAGGTCACCATGATGCTCCAATTTGCGTTCAAATACTCGACGTAGGCGTCGCAACAAATAAGAGCGATAAACACGCGAGAGCCCTTGGTTGACGCGATCTGCCACCTGTCGCAACTGAAAAGGAACCGATATGGCCGTTGCCGCATGAATCAGTGATTGAGATCCTTGCTCACCTAACCATTTCAGCAACACATTCCCACCCAATGAAACGCCCACTACTGCTTTTTTGGTATTCGGCTCACGCGTTGCTAAAGCACGCAACAAGCAATCCACATCACCTGTCTCGCCAGAATGATACGCCTTCGGTAACCGGTTTGGTTCCCCACTGGCACCTCGAAAATGCATCAATACACTGCGCCAGCCACGACGATTAAACGAATGAAGTAAGCCTGCGACATAGGTTGAGTTAACGTCTCCACCTAAACCATGCAGTAAAATAACAAGTGGGGCATTACTATCCAAGCCATTCACGGCCCAAGATAAATCAATAAAATCACCATCAGGAAGCTCAAAACGCTCTTTGCTATCAATTGGCGATCGCAATCGTCGCATTAATGTTGGATATACTGTTTGTGCATGGGCATTGCCTAGCCACCAGGCTGGCTTAAAAGGGCTTTTTGCAATCATTTCTATACCTTCACTGGATTAGTCGTAGGATTTTAGGCTACTCATGGTAATGAGGGCTAAACTCATGCACAGCCTCCACCATCGCCTCCACATGTTCCGGCGGAATATCAGGAGTAATACCATGCCCTAAATTAAACACATGTCCACTACCCTGACCATATGAAGCTAACACTTGCTTCACTTGCTCACCAATACATTGTGGTGAGGTTAACAAAACCGCTGGATCAAGGTTACCTTGCAAAGCAACCTGATGGCCAACTTGAGCACGAGCCGAAGCTAAATCACATGTCCAATCGACACTGAGTGCATCACACCCTGTCGCCGCTAACGGCTCCAACCACTGCCCACCACCTTTGGTAAACAAAATAATGGGAATTTGCGGATATTTGGCTTTCAGATGGCTGACTATCAAGGTCATGTAATGTAGCGAAAAATCGAGATAATTGGGCGTTGTCAAAATACCACCCCAAGTATCAAACACCATCAACGCATTGACGCCAGCACGTACTTGCTCTTCTAGATAGTGACTAATGGTTAATGCCAATTTCGTCAATAATTGATGTACCGCCGCAGGCTCATTGTACATGAGAGGCAACATCCGTTTAAAATCACGACTGCCTTTTCCCTCAACCATATAACAAGCAAGCGTCCAAGGACTACCAGCAAAGCCAATCAATGGTAATTGCGCCGGCATTTCCTGGCGAATAAGACGCACCGCATCCATCACATAACTTAGTTCATCAACCACTGAAACAGAAGGTAAGCTATCGATGCTGGCTGGATCATGCAAAGGGTTGGTAAAACAAGGCCCTTCCCCTTCAACAAAATAAAGCCCTAAGCCCATGGCATCAGGGATAGTCAAAATATCAGAGAATAAAATTGCAGCATCTAATGCAAAACGCCGCAACGGTTGTAGCGTCACTTCACATGCCAACTGTGGGTTTTTGCACAGCGATAAAAAATCGCCTGCCTCTGCACGTACCTGCCGGTATTCTGGCAAATAACGTCCAGCTTGCCGCATAAGCCATACCGGAGTTCGGGGCACTGGCTGTTTTTGTAAACTGCGAATAAACAAAGACTGCATTACATCTGACATAACAAACCATTCTCTATCAAAAATACAGCGTTGTATTTTAGCATGGTAATGACTCCCCCTGAAACGAGGAACCACCGTATTTAATAATACTATTTTACCCGTTTGAAAAAGAACGGTTCTAAACGTCTTGGAATCAGTAGCTATCTGCTTAGAGCACAAGCGTTTCCGCAAAACGGTCATCAGTCAACTGCACGCTGGCTTCATCGCCAACTTGCTGCATTTTGTGGTATAGGCCTTTATTTCTTCCGGCATTAAAAAAACAAGCGCCTGCGGTAATACCAACAACACCAGCAGTTGTAATCCCAATACCCGTAGCAGCAATTGCAGCAGTTAATGGAGCTCCGGCGCCCAAACTAGCCACTGTCGTTGCAGCGGCCGCAAAAACGAGCGCCACACCTATAAGAACAAGCATCGCCCCGGCAATTATTTTACCCCAGCTACCCTTCCCTTCAACGTTCTCACGTAACTGATTGTAGGATCGAATATTTCGCTCAGTGGGTTCTGTTGCAATGATTCGTGTTTTATTTATCACTGTAATTAAATCAGCATCTTTTGTTTCTTGATACTGCTGCCATGCCTTTTGTATGGTCTCTTCTGCCAACCTCACTAAACGAACCTGTTTTTCATCGTCATTGCTCGTTACAACCTCATGCATATTCATTTTTGCCTGGTGATCATTCTCAATCTCCTGAACCACATCCTTCACTAATTTAGCATTTAAATCCGCCTTGGATTGGATAATTGCCATAGCTAGCCTATCTGCGTAATAAGAAGCCAAAGGCTCATTACCATTCGCAGCAATTGCCAAGTTATTCAAATAGGCAGAAATGGCTGGAGCTTTCTTATCCGCATTTTCTAAAAGAATTGCAAGCAGTAATGCAGCAAACGTTTGTCGACCCGCAGGAGTATCACTATGATACGCACCTCCCGTTATTGCGTATGTACTTGCACTTATCAGGTACCCTTGGTGGATTTCAGAAAGACCACTGGATGTTATTTTCGTCTTTATTGGCTGATCCGTTGGCTCATTTACTAAAGGCAAAGAATCTTTTTTTTCTGCAGGAAGTTCCGCGCCAACTGGCGGTACTGAATCAACTTCAGGTATATCAGCTGGCAGTAATGAATCATCCGCAGATACAGAAGGTGCAATGCGTGCTAATTGCCGCACTAAAGCTTGATGTCCATAAACAGTCAACAAACCTAAGTTCAGATTTGAATTGTAAGCCTGTTGCGAAATAGTTAAACCCTCATGAATTTCAGCAAGTCCTATGGGTAAAGCATTCATTTCACTTACATACGCTCTATTTGCTTCAGCTAGGAACTCATGCGGCTGTATTTCAAAATGTCGCCCTTTAAGATAGAGCCCAAGTACTGGAGCAACTCCAAAAGGATAGTCCGGGTTTTTAGTAACCCGGGTATTGATCAATCTATAATTGTCTCTAGGGTCAAGCTCTTTCTTGTGTTTGATATATTCATACGTATGCACGGTAATGCCAAATTGATTATGGAATAAATCAATAGCCTCGGTATCTGGTAAAAGAGTGTAACGACCTTGACGTTGTACATCTCGAAGCAACCCTATAGCCGCAGACGGATAATTGCCACTGGCCAAGCCATGCTCTGCGATGAAATTCCTCATAATTGGCGCTAACAAGATTTCATTAGCATAGAAGGAGTGTGAAACTAAAAATCGATGAAACTCAACCCAATTAAAAGCAGCGTTGTCATTAACCCCATAATAATTAGCGAAGATATCTTTCAGTTGCTTATAATTTTTAAAAATCGCGTTACCGGCTAAGCGACCTAACGTACCAGCGGCTTCAAGCGCGGCTATTTTACTAATACCATCCAATAGGATTGGTAAAGCACTATTTAAAGCACAATTATTTAATAACCCAGTAATTCTCGGTGACGGCATGATTGACTGACCCTGCTAAATGAATTAATAGTGAACAAATATATCATAAAATGACAAATGACGTCAAAATTCACCCCTCGAAATTATCCAGTAATCACTGTTGCTTTTCCGCAGCTCCTTGTACAAACTAAGAGTTGCCAGTATCTCAGTATATTGATCCAATGAAATTAATGTGTAACAAAACCTACAAACCAACACAGCACAACCTATCCAAAACAGGTGCCATATTTTTTCTTATAGGTGTCTATGGATTTCTGTTTTATTTTGTTTTCACCAATCAATTCAAGCTCGATTTTTCGTCTTTATATTCTGCTTGTCAAAGTCTTGCAGAAGGAGAGAATCCTTATCGTGTGTTATTGACAACCTATCTACCTACTGTAAAAAAATTACCCGCCAACTTAAATCCTCCCTTTGTATTGTGGCTATTCAGCCCCTTTGTCCATATCAATTACAAACCAACTTTGGTGATATGGTCGTTCCTCTCATTTGCTTTAGGAATGGTTGGTGCGGGCATTGCCTTTAAATATACTTTTTCAGCGGCTTTTCTTAAGAAAAATAGAGTGTATTTGTTTCTTATCTATTTGGCTGCTTATGCAACAATAGCGGATACAGCCATCGCACAATTAGGAACATTACCCCTATTTTTTATCATGATGGGCTATCATTTTTCTATGACAAACTGCCATAAAGCCGCGGGGATAATGTGGGGATTTATCATCGCAATCAAGCTATTCCCTGCTTTATTGTTTTTCCATGCATTCGCTCAAAAACGTTACAAGATTTGTGTGAGCATCTTTTTGACTTTTTTGCTGCTGTCGCTCATCCCTTTATTTAATTATGGGATGGGTATTTATTCACAATACCTTTCCTTGATGTCTAAAGTAGTGTGGTATGGCGATAGCTGGAACGCCTCTCTCTACGGCTTTATTTTTCGCGTTTTTGTCGACTTAGCCAATAAACCAAATCATTTTCTCTCAGTATATTTGCTCTATGGCACGATCTTCTCTGTTTCTTTTATTTTTTATTTTAAAAAAATCGCTCGCGTTGAAAACCAAGCATCATTTTGTTTAACTCTCGTCATGATGTTGCTTTTAAGCCCGTTTGGCTGGCTATATTACTTCCCTTTATTAACTTTTCCACTTGCCATCACTTGGTTAGCCGTAATGAATAAAAGAAAGCAACCCGTAGCCGCCTTACTAACATGGTGCTTGTGTTTGTTTTGTATTAACTTCCCTATGGACTA